>JAAURO010000019.1 GCA_012032215.1 Limnobacter sp. | reverse complement strand
TGGAAAACAGTAAATAGTGTGCCATAATCCGTTTCAGCAGTTTTCAATTAGTCACCTTGATACTTAACACAATGCCACCAAAAGGTTAGCCACATGGAAGATCTCCGCTCCAAAAACAAGTCTGCTGAAAAAGTCAAAGCCCTTGAATCTGCACTGGGCCAAATTGAAAAACAGTTTGGCAAAGGCTCTATCATGCGCTTTGGCGAATCAGAAATCGAAAACAACCTGCAGGTTGTGTCCACTGGCTCTTTGGGTCTGGATGTGGCGCTGGGTGTGGGTGGGTTGCCCCGTGGCCGGGTGGTCGAAATTTACGGCCCCGAGTCATCGGGCAAAACCACGCTTACTCTGCAAGCCATTGCAGAAATGCAAAAAATTGGTGGTATTTGCGCGTTTATTGATGCCGAGCACGCTCTGGATGTTCAGTACGCTGAAAAACTCGGCGTCAATTTGCCCGACTTGCTGATTTCCCAACCCGATACTGGCGAGCAAGCCCTTGAAATCGTAGACGCTTTGGTGCGTTCCGGTTCAGTCGATCTGGTGGTTATCGATTCCGTAGCAGCGCTTACCCCCCGTGCCGAAATCGAAGGCGACATGGGCGATTCACTGCCGGGCCTACAGGCCCGCCTTATGAGCCAGGCCTTGCGTAAGCTTACGGCCAACATCAAACGCACCAACTGCCTGGTGATTTTATTAACCAGATTCGCATGAAAATTGGTGTCATGTTCGGCAGCCCGGAAACTACCACAGGGGGCAATGCGCTGAAGTTTTACGCGTCCGTTCGGCTGGATATCCGTCGCATTGGTTCTATTAAAAAGGGCGATGAAGTCATTGGCAACGAAACCCGCGTGAAAGTGGTTAAAAACAAAGTCAGTCCACCGTTCAAGCAGGCCGAGTTCGACATTCTCTATGGTGAAGGCACCTCGCGCGAAGGTGAAATCGTTGACTTGGGCGTTACACATGGTTTTGTGGGCAAAGCCGGGGCCTGGTATTCCTACGAGGGCGAAAAAATTGGCCAAGGCAAAGACAACGCCCGCGAATTTCTGAAAGCCAACCCGGCTATCAGTCGTGAAATCGAAAACAAAATCCGGGAAAAACTGGGGGTGCGTCTTCAGGAAGAGGGCGAGCCAACAGCGGCTTCGGTGAACAATGCTGCCAAAAAAGCAGATTCTGAGTCCAAAAAGGCGGCTGCAAAAACAGCCTCCCTGTCGGGCAATGCACAGGGGGAACAAGGTTCTGAGGCCGACTTAAGCGTTCCGTCTGGCGATGACGGCATAGACGAGGCTGCAGCCTGATGCATGGCTGGCTGAAGCCGGGTTGATTGTTCGTGAAGGTTTCTGGAAAAAAGCGACTGCGTCAATCTGCCAAGGCCAAAGTGCTGGCCTTGCTGGCGCGGCGTGAATACAGCCTGAAAGAGCTGGAAACCCGGCTGCTCGAACAGCAGTACCCGGCAGATCAGGTACAAGAAGCTCTTCAGTGGGCCAACGCCAAGTGTTTTCAATCGCAGGCACGGTTTGGTGTAAGTCTGGCACGGCGCAGGGCAGCCACCTATGGCAACCGGGCTATTTTGGCCGAACTGGCGCAGCACGAGGTGGCTCACAATCCTTTCGAGGGCGATTGCTTTGGCAGTCACCAAAGCGCTGCGCTGTCCGGGTCCCCTGAAATTCAGCCTGAGCTGCAGCGGGTTGTGTCCTGGTTAAACCGGGTATACGGGGGGGGCCTGCAGGCACTCACTTCGAGTGAGTTGGCACAAGTGCTTCCCTCTTCCGAGGCGCTCTTGGCCTTGAAAGCAAAGGCATACAGGGCCTTGGCGGCAAGGGGGTTTGAATTTTCCAACATAGAACAAGGGTGGAAACAGTTTATTGCGCCAGAATCAGACAATTAGTGGTACCATGCCGCCCAAGGCTTATGTGTTTAAACAAGAGGTGATGGCCTGGTTGAATATCGAAGCGGTATTCGACAGCACACAAAGCAAGACTTTTTGTCCTGAGCGGGCGCTTTTGCGCGGTGGCTCTCGTGCTATCAGTCGTGCTGTGGCTTGGCGCTGCTCTATGTCTCTTTTCCGTCTCTCTTCACAAAACCCTGAAAGCCAACTGGTGTCTGCCCCTGCAGTCTATCGGCAATTTTGTAATTTTGTCCCGCAAGGAATTCCAATGAAAATTCATGAGTATCAAGGCAAGCAAATCCTTAAAAAATTTGGGGTGGCTGTGCCAACCGGTTATCCCTGCTTTTCTGTAGAAGAAGCCATGTCTGCCGCTGAAAAACTGGGTGGCCCGGTCTGGGTTGTCAAGGCGCAAATTCATGCGGGTGGGCGTGGAAAAGGCGGCGGCGTTAAAGTGGCCAAAAGCTTGCAAGAGGTTAAAACCTACGCAAGCCAGATTTTGGGCATGCAGCTTGTTACGCACCAAACTGGCCCGGAAGGCCAGAAAGTCAGCCGTTTGCTGGTGGAAGAAGGTGCCGACATTCAAAAAGAATACTACGTAGGCATGGTGGTTGACCGCGTAACCCAACGTGTGTGCGTGATGGCCTCTAGCGAAGGCGGCATGGAAATTGAAGAAGTGGCCGAAAAAACGCCCGAACTTATTCACAAGGTTTATGTCGATCCCGACACCGGGCTGACCGATGGCGAGGCCGACGACTTGGCGGTCAAAATTGGTGTTCCCGCGGGTGCTTCAGTGGTGCAGGCCCGCAAGGCTTTCCAGGGTTTGTACAAAGCATTCTGGGAAACAGATGCTTCTTTGGCTGAAATCAATCCCCTGATTTTAACCGGGTCTGGCGACATCATCGCTTTGGATGCCAAACTGAATTTCGATTCAAACGCTTTGTTCCGCCACCCTGAAATCGTTGAAATGCGCGATTTGGCCGAAGAAGACCCCGCTGAAATCGAAGCCAGTAAATTTGATTTGTCTTACATTTCCCTGGATGGCGACATTGGCTGCCTGGTGAATGGCGCCGGTCTGGCCATGGCCACCATGGACACCATCAAGCTGTTTGGCGGCGAGCCAGCCAACTTTCTGGATGTAGGCGGTGGTGCTACCACGGAAAAGGTGACCGAAGCATTCAAAATCATGCTGAAAACCCCAATCTGAAAGCCATTTTGGTGAATATTTTTGGCGGTATTATGCGTTGCGATGTAATAGCCGAAGGCGTGGTTGCTGCCTCCAAGGCGGTTGGTTTGTCTGTGCCTTTGGTGGTACGCATGAAAGGCACCAACGAAGATCTGGGCAAGAAAATTCTGGCAGATTCCGGTTTGCCAATCATTGCTGCCAACACCATGGGCGAAGCTGCACAAAAAGTGGTTGCGGCTACCAAGGGCTAAGTTAATCCGAATTCAGGAACACAGAAGGAATTTTCATGTCTATTTTGATCAACAAAAACACCCGGGTTATGACCCAGGGTATTACTGGTAAAACGGGTCAGTTTCACACCCGCATGTGTCGCGAATACGCCAATGGCAAAAATTGCTTTGTGGCTGGCGTTAATCCCAAAAAAGCGGGTGAAGACTTTGAGGGCGTGCCTATTTTTGGTAGCGTTGCCGATGCCAAACAACAAACAGGTGCGAATGCCTCTGTTATTTACGTGCCTCCTCCTTTTGCAGCCGCAGCCATTTGGGAAGCGGTGGAAGCCGATTTGGATCTGGTAATCTGCATTACCGAAGGCATTCCTGTCCGCGACATGATGGAAGTGCGTGAAAGAATGCGCAAAGAAGGCCGCAAAACCATTCTGGTAGGGCCAAACTGCCCCGGCGTTATTACCCCCGATGAAATTAAAATCGGCATTATGCCTGGCCATATTCACAAGGCGGGCCGTATTGGTGTGGTTTCCCGTTCTGGCACGCTAACCTACGAAGCTGTGGGCCAGCTCACTGAACTGGGTTTGGGCCAGTCAACCGCGGTTGCATCGGTGGCGACCCCGTAAACGGCTTGAAGCACCTGGAAGTCATGCAAATGTTCAACAATGATACCGATACCGATGCCGTTGTAATGATTGGCGAAATTGGTGGCAGCGACGAAGAAGAAGCCGCCCTGTGGGTCAAAGACAACATGAAAAAGCCTGTGGTGGGGTTTATTGCGGGTGTTACTGCGCCCCCAGGAAAGCGCATGGGCCACGCTGGTGCGATTATTTCTGGTGGCAAGGGCACCGCTCAGGAAAAACTCGCCATTATGGAAGAGTGTGGCATCACGGTTACCAAAGATCCTTCCGAAATGGGCAAATTGCTGAAAAAGGCAATTGGCGCGTAGTTTCTGCCTGATTTCTGGTTGAAAGCAATAAAAAAGCACCTTTGGGTGCTTTTTTATTGTGTGAATGGACTGGTCGGGTTTGCGCAAATGCTGCACCGAGCCCTATGTCATTTTTGTGTTTTCCGCTATAGGGTTGAAGCGGCCTGTAAGCGCAGCCTGGCGCTGGTTGTTTGTGCTTTCTGTATTTGCCTACCCGGTTAACCCGGTTTGGTGGCACGCGATGTGCCAACCCGTTGTGGGGTTTTGGGGGATTTTACATAAGTTCATGCTGAATCTGCTAACCAACCCGTAGGAGCATGAGAAATGAAGCGTAAACACCAACTTTGCCCGGTCAAGCCGCTGGGCTTTACCTTGATAGAACTGATGATTGCTGTGGCAATTGTGGGCGTTTTGGCGGCCATTGCCATTCCGGCGTTTGGCAACTACTTGACGCGTGCGCGGATCACCGAAGCCGTTAACTACGCACAAAGCTGTAAAACAGGCGTGATTGAGTATCATACCACCCAAGGCCGCCTGCCAGACAACACCGATGAAGCCAATTGCCAAACCATGCAAACAGACAACGTGGAAAAGGTGGAAGTGTTAAATGGTGTAATTAGTGTAACCCTGCGTAACGGCGCTAACAGTGCGTTGCCCGGTGTGTTGCAAAACAAGGTAATTACGCTTCAGCCCCTGTCGGCCAGTGAGGCAGTTGCAACCGACTCCGATCGCATTTTATCGTGGCATTGTGGTATCGCCAATGCCACTTCGAATGGCCAGAATGTGTGGGATTATATTCCTGCCAGTTGCCGCCAAACTCCCAAGTGAAAAGCTTCTACCTGGCTAAAAACAGAAAACCGCTGACCAGGTTTTTGGCTACACTTCTAAAAATCCGGTTCGAGGTTTAATCGCAGGTGGCAAAATCAGTTTTGCCGCCTGTTTTTTTGATCAAGCGAATGTGGTGCATCACCATGTTTTTGTCGATGGCTTTCAGCATGTCGTACAGGGTAAGCAGTCCAATCTGCACCCCTGTCAGGGCTTCCATTTCCACGCCGGTTTTCCCCGTGGTTTGCACTGTGCAGGTGCACACTATTTCAAATACCTTGTCGCTGATTGTTACGCTTGCATGTGGCTGATCGGCGTGTGCTACAGAGGCTGGCCGGGCTTCTTTCAGCTCAAAACCAACGCTGACGTGGCTTAAGGTCACCGGGTGACACAATGGCACCAGTTCGCTGGTGCGTTTTGCGCCCATAATGGCGGCAAGTCTGGCTACACCCAGTACATCGCCTTTGTGGCTGTTGCCGGTTTTAACTGCCTCGAATGCGTTTTTACCCAGTATCATGCTGCCGCTGGCGATCGCTGTTCTTTGGGTGTCTGGTTTGTCGCCCACGTTTACCATGTGGGCGTTGCCCTGCGCGTCGAAATGGCCGTGATTGTTTGGGTGGTGACATGGCTTGGTCTCGTTGTAGGAAATTGCTGCTCTCTCGCGCTATCATACCCATACCGTTTCCCTCAAGGTTTTACATGTTTCTACCGACCTCAAAAAATGGCTTGTTTGTCTCCTTGCGGGTATTCAGTTGGGCTGGGTGCCGCTGTGTGCCGCGCAAAACGATGCTATTTCAAACTTGCCCAGCTTGGGCGATGCGGGCGGCACCGATTTGTCTGTTCTGGAAGAGCGCAAGTTGGGCGAGCTGATTATGCGGGACTACCGCGCCATGGGCGAGGTCACTGAAGATCCAGAAATTACTGCTTATCTGAATGAGTTGGGCGGAAAAATTGTTCAGGCTGCCGGGGAGTCTCCCGCCAATTTTGAGTTTTTTCTGGTGGCAGAAAGCGCCTTGAATGCCTTTGCGCTGCCCGGTGGTTATATTGGAGTGCACACTGGCCTGATAGCCGCAGCGCGCACTGAATCGGAGTTGGCCTCTGTGCTGGCGCACGAAGTGGGTCACGTTACCCAGCGGCACATTGCGCGTATGTACAGCCAAAGCCAGTCTACCAGCCTGGTTTCTACTGCGGCGCTGATTGCGGCGGTTTTGGTGGCTGGCAGCAACCCGAATGCTGCACAGGGCCTGGTTGCTGCTGGTGCAGGTTATCAGCTGGAAAAGCAGCTGGGGTTTTCGCGGGATGCCGAGCGCGAGGCTGATCGGGTGGGTTTTAATACCCTGGAGAAAGCGGGTTTTGACCCACAAGGTATGGTGGATTTTTTTGGACGTTTGCAGCAAAACTCACGTTTGTATGAAAACAATGCGCCCACTTATCTGCGTACACACCCCCTGACCACAGAACGGATGGCAGACATTCAAAACCGTGCGGGTTTAGAACGGAAGTCTGTTTCAAAAACCGAACCCGTGAATCTGAATTTTGAATTGGTGCGTGTTAAGTCCTTGGTGTATGCCGACAAAACCGCTCAGCAATTAAGCAGCCGCTTGAAGTCTTTGAAAAACCCCACGGCGCAATTGTCGGTAAGCAATCCGGTTGCGCTGGCTTATGGGCAGGCTTTGGTGTATCAGAAACTGAACCAGCCAGACAAGGCGTTGTCTGCGCTTGAGCAGGCGCGCACATTGTTGGGCAGTTCTGCCGCACAGTCTGGCACTGGCAATGCCCAGCCTGCTTTGCTGCAAAATCTGGAAATGGTGCTGCGCATTGGGCAGCGTGTGGCCAAAAATGGAGGCGTAAAAGAGTTTGCCCCGGCACGGCAGCAAGCAGAGTTAAACGAAAGCGATGCCAGGTTTCTGGCAGTTTTGCAGGCATACCGAAAAAACAACCCCGATTCCATGCCTGCGCGTTTGAACCATGTTCAGGGCCTGCAAGCCATGGGCTTGTATGCCATGGCGGAGGCGGTGCTCAACGACTTAACGGTGGTGTACCGTTCTAATCCGTTGTTGTTTGATTTGCAGGCGCGCAACGCTTTGGCACAGGGCAAGCTGGGCGAGCACCATTTGTTTGTGGCGCAGGCTTATGCCGCACGTGGGGCTTATTTGCCCGCTATCGAGCAAACACGGATTGCGCGCAAGTATGCGGCAAACAATTATTACCTGGTGGCTGAAATCGAGGCCAAAGAGCGGGTATACAAACAACGCGCCGATGAAGAGCGCGAGTTTGCGAAGGCCAATTAAAGCCGGACGTTTTTTTACCTATTGGCCGCTGTTGGTTTTGCAAGCCGTGTTTTCAAGTCGAACAGCGCTTGCAGCGCGTCGCGCGGCGACAGGGTTTCGGGGTCGAGTTCTTCCAGGGTTTCAAGGGCAAGCAATAGCCTTTCTGTGTCGGCGGGATCAAACGTTTGTTCCGGCGCAGGCTGTGTGGCGGCAAACAAATCGGCCTGGTCGTTTTCGGCGTGCTTCTGGCTTTCAAGCTGATTCAGTCGCTTTTGGGCGTTTTTGATGACCAGGCCAGGCAAGCCGGCCAGGCGTGCCACTTGCAGCCCATAGCTTTGGCTGGCGGGGCCTGCTTGCACGCGGTGCAAAAAAACAATTGGCCGTTTTGTTCGGTGGCTGAAAGGTGCAGGTTGTATACACAGTCGGTTTCCTGACCCAAGGCCGTCAACTCGAAATAGTGTGTGGCAAACAGGGTGAGGCAGCGGTTGTGCTGGGCCATGCGTTTGGCAATTTCCCAGGCCAGGGCCAAGCCGTCGAAGGTGGAAGTGCCGCGTCCGATTTCGTCCATGATGACCAGGCTTCTGGGGCCTGCCTGTCGCACAATGGTTGCGGCTTCTGTCATTTCTACCATGAAGGTGGACCGGCCTGCTGCCAGGTCGTCTGAGGCGCCAATGCGGGTAAAAATGCGATCCAGTATGCCAATTTGTGCGCTTTGGGCTGGCACAAACGAGCCCATGTGCGCCAATAGAGCAATCAGGGCATTTTGCCGCATGTAGGTGCTTTTGCCGCCCATATTGGGGCCTGTGATGAGTGCCAGGTGTTTGCCGGGGTAGAGGTGGCAGGGGTTGGGTGTGAATTGCTCTACCTGTGTTTCAAGCACGGGGTGGCGGCCCGATTCAATATTCAGCATGGGTGTGCTGAGTATTTCAGGGCAACACCATTGGTGTTCCAGCGCTACGGCTGCCAGTGCTGCAAGGGTGTCCAGTTCAGACAACGCTTTGGCCATTTTTTGCAGGGCGGGTACAAAACCCGTCAGCCAGTGCAGCAATTGGTCGTACAGCGCTTTTTCAAGGCTGAGGGCCTTGTCTTTGGCCGACAGTGCTTTTTCTTCAAACACCTTGAGTTCTTCGGTGATGTAGCGCTCGGCGTTTTTCATGGTTTGCCTGCGCATATAGTGTGCGGGCACTTTGGTGCTTTGCGCAGTGGCCACTTCGATGTAAAAACCATGCACGCGGTTGTATTCAACTTTCAGGTTGGAGATGCCTGTGGCTTCGCGCTCGCGGGTTTCCAGAGCCACCAGAAATTCGCCGCTGCCGGTTTGGATGTGGCGCAGTTCATCGAGTTCAGGGTGAAAGCCATCGGCAATTACACCGCCATCGCGCAGCAACACGGGTGGGTTGTCTGACAGCGCCTTTTGAAGGGTGTCTGCCAGTTCTGGCGAAACCTGAAGGTGTTGCAGGTGGTTGGCAAAGACCGGTGTTTCCGATGCGGTTTCCTGCCCTTGATGTGCCTTTGGTTTCTGAAGTTCAAAGTGCTGTTGCAATTCGGGCAGGTGCAGCAGGGTTTCGCGCAGGGCGAGTAAATCGCGCGGTTTGGCGGTTTTTACCGCCAGACGGCTGGCAATGCGTTCGATATCTGCCAGTCCTTTGAAGTGCTGAAGCAGGCTTTTGCACAGGGGGCGCCCCGATTGCTGGGGCACGGCTTGCATGGCGGCCACTGCACGTTGTCGGCTGCGTATGGCGGGCAGGCTTTGGAGTGGCTCAAGCAGCCATTGCCGCAGCCTGCGGGCGCCCATGGCGCTGCCGGTGCGGTTGAGACGCGAGAACAGGGTGGGCGCAGGTTCGCCCCGCAGGTTTCGGTGAGTTCCAGGTTGCGCCGGGCGGTTTCATCGAGAATCAGGAAGTCTTGGCTGGATTGCACCTCGATGTCGGACACATGGGCGAACGTGTCTATTTCGAGATGTGTTTCTTTGGCAAATTGCAGGGCAGCACCCATGGCGGGCACGGCAAGCGGGGCTTTGGCAAGTTCCAGGCTTTCCAGGTGGTGTGCTTGCAGCACTTTGCTGAGGTGTTCCTGGGCAAACTGTGTGTCGAAATGCCACGAGGGGCGCTCGATTGCATGGCGTTTGCAGGGTGTTGTGGTATCGGTTTGGTTTCCAGTGCCGTTCAGGCCAATGCTTTGGCAAAACTCGCGGTTATTGGTGAGAATTTCGGCAGCATTCAGGCGTACCAAGTGGCCTGCTACTTCCGGGCCACTGCACTCCAGCAGGCGGACGCTGCCAACCGACAACGCCAGGCAGGCCAGACCCCAGGTAAGGCCATCTTCAGAATACAGGCTGACCAGTGTGCGGTTTTCTTGGGCGGGCAACAAAGAAGACTCGGTGAGCGTGCCCGGGGTAACAATGCGGGCTACACGGCGTTCCATGGGGCCTTTGCCTTGGCCCGGTATGCCCACTTGCTCGCAAATGGCTACCGAATGCCCCAAGGCAACCAGCTTTGCCAGGTATTGTTCGGCGGCATGAAAAGGCACACCAGCCATGGCTATGGGTTGGCCTCCCGATTTGCCACGGTGGGTAAGGCTGATTTGCAGCAGTTGGGCAGCACGCTCGGCGTCTTCGAGAAACAGTTCGTAAAAGTCGCCCATGCGGTAAAACAGCAGTTTGTCTGGGTGCTCGGCTTTCAGCGCGAGGTACTGCTGCATCATGGGAGTGTGTTGCTCGAACGCCGTAGGTGCACTCATGGTTCACATGCTCATGCTTTGAAGGCAAGCAGGTATTGCAGCACCTTGGGGTTGCCTGCCACGGCATTACCAGAAGTGAAGTAATCGCTGTCGCCTGAAGGGTCGGTAATCAGCCCGCCTGCTTCGGCAACCAGCAGAGAACCTGCTGCCAAATCCCAGGGGTTGAGGCCATAACACAGGTAGCCATCCAGGCGGCCACTGGCGATGTATGCCAAATCCAGCACCGAGGAGCCGCTTTTGCGGATGCCTGCCGTGCCCTCGGTAAGGGCCAGCATTTTCTTTTTGATGCCCAGAGAACCATCGTTGATGCCGCTTGGAAAGGCAAAGCCAATCAGGAATTCATTGGGCCGAATGCGTTTGGACACACGGATGCGCCGATTGTTTAAAAAGGCCCCTTCGCCTTTGGAAGCGGTGAACATTTCATTGGTGGCTGGGTTAAATACGACGGCTTGCTGCACGGCGCCTTTAACGCGCAGTGCAATCGCAATGGCGTAGTGGGGCAGGCCGTGGATGAAATTGGCTGTGCCATCGATAGGGTCGATAACCCATTCATGGTCGGAATTTCCAGAGGCACCGCTTTCCTCGGCTAGAATGGCGTGATCAGGAAAGGCTTTTTTAAGCACCTCAATAATGGCTTGCTCGGCGGCTTGATCGGTTTCGGTGACGAAATCGTTGGGGCCTTTCATGCCTACCTTAACCTGGTCGATGTCCAGTTCTGCCCGGTTAATGATTTTCCCGGCGGCGCGCGCAGCCTTCATCGCCACGTTAAGCATTGGATGCATGGTGTGAAAATCCTTCTGATTGAGTCTTTGATGTAACCCGGTAGTATAAATGACCCACAAGCCCAAATGAGCCGTGAATTTAAATGACCAGCAAACCTTTGTCGATGCTCTGTTCAATTTCTGTGGTTTTGGTGAAAACCAGCCATGTGGGCAATATCGGGTCGGTGGCCAGAGCCATGAAAACCATGGGTTTGCACGATTTGCGCTTGGTGCAGCCGCGCTTTGCCGATTTTAAAACCCACCCCGAGGCACAGGCCCTGGCCAGTGGTGCAAGCGATGTGCTGGAGTCTGCGCGGGCGTACAGCACGCTGCCGGAGGCCCTGGCGGGTTCGCAGCTTGTTTTTGCACTGTCGGCCAGAACCCGTGAGCTTGGGCCTGCGCTACAAACCCCTTTGCAGGCTGCCCTGGAGTTAAAAAACGTGTTGGGCGATGCGCAATCCGGTGGTCTGCTGCAAGGTGCACACACAGGCAAGGTTGCTTTTGTGTTTGGTACGGAACGCACCGGCCTGACCAACACTGAACTGCTGCACTGCAACCGGCAAGTCATCATAGAAGCCAACCCAGACTACTGCTCGTTAAATCTGGCCCAAGCGGTACAGGTAGTGGCTTATTGTTTGCGGCTGGTGCTGGAAGAGGACTTTGTGCAGGGTGCAACAGCAGGTTTTGCCAACCACGCAATACCCGCTAACGCCCGTTTGGCACCTGCCGAAGCGGTCTTGCGTTGCAAACGCATTGGTTGCAAGCCATGCAGCACGTGGGCTTTTTAAATCCCGACAAACCCAAAAAGCTGATGGAACGATTGAGCAGAATGCTGGGCAAGGCAGGGCTGGACCAAGAAGAGGTGGACATGCTCAGGGGGTTTTTAAGCGACGTAATTCGGGTGGCGGAAGGGCGGCTGTACCGACAGGAGAGGCCCGGACGAGAAGCCGAGGGTAACAATTAGTGTGGGTAGGCATTTACTGACAGCCGTAATTGTGTCACCTTGTTAAACTTCAATCTCCTTATTCAGGTATTCAACCAATTCAAAGAGGTTCTTTATGCAAGCTGAAAAACTACAATCCAACTCTACCCCTACTGCTGTCAAACCAGCCAATCAAAAAAACCAGTTCGTGAACGACATAAAAAGCGTTTTGCACGAGGCGGAAGAAATGCTGCGCGCGGCGGCTTCTGCCTCTGGCGAACGTGCTGTAGAACTTCGCGAAAAGGCGTTGGTAACCCTTAAAACCGCCCGCGAGGCTATGCAGGATGCACAAAGTGCTGCACTTGCCAAAGGAAAAGTGGCCGCCCGTGCTACCGATGAATACGTGCACGAACACCCCTGGAAAGCGGTGGGTATTGCAGGTGCCATTGGTTTGGTGCTTGGTCTGTTGCTGAACCGCCGATAGGCTGTGTTCCGTGTCTATATTCACGCCAGTCGATTCCGCC
>JAAURO010000018.1 GCA_012032215.1 Limnobacter sp. | reverse complement strand
CGCCGCCGGCGCCAGGGTGACGGGGCAAAATGCCCTTGTGTGTCGGCCAGGCTGCTTACCGCTTCCAGCGAGTTTTGGTCAGGCCGGGGGTTTTCTACCCCCAGGTATTCCAGCACTTCGTGCTGGTGGTAGCCATTCTGGAATTGCAGGTGGGTTATGCCCGATGCTTTGCCCCAAAAGCCAAACTGGTTCATGTGTTCCAGGTGTTGGTTTGTCCAGGTGTTGATGTGGGCTTGGGTATCCAGCCCCAAGTGCTTGCGTCCGTGAAGCAAAAAAATGGCAACAAACATGGCCTGGTTGCCGCTACCCGCGCGCCCTTGCAGGCAGCCTTGTGTATCAAGCACATCAGGAAAGCCAAGCACCAGCAACTGCTCGTGCACGAGGTCATCGAGCAGGCTGGGAGAGGCACCGGGCAGCACCGCCAAGGCACTTAGCGAGAAAGCCAGCAATTGGCGGTAGGGCTTGCTGTGAATATCCACCTCCTGGTGTGAACGCATTTGGTGCATATCGTGCACAATGGCTTGTGCGTACTGGGGGCCATTTGTGCCAATTCCGGGGCTTTGAGAAGATGCAGCAAAAACACCGCAAAACAACGGGTGTAGGGTGTGGGTTCGGCTTGAGGCGTCAGGCTGAATAAAGAGTGCGTGACCAATGTGACTTCCGGCTTGTGGGCAGTGTGCGTGGCGCAGGCATGCACAAAGCTGCGCGCACGTTCACGTATTTCGCGAAATCACGCATGGCGGGCACGCTGAAGCGTTGCGGCAAATAACGCAGCAAACACGGCAGAGCACAGGGCAAGTACAAGCACCAGACACCATACTCTCAGGCCTGGTGTGCGTTCTTCGACCACGGCTTTTTCGGTGTTCAGCCTGGTAGCTGTTACACGTTCGCCTTTTAAACGATCGATTTCAAGCCGATCGGTGAGGGCTTCTACTTTCAGCTGGTAATCAATGATTTTAGGCTCAGATTCACCAAATACAGGTTCTTTTTTAAGTGCCTGAATCATTTCTTTTGCTCCTTGTATTTCGCGTTCCAGACTTTTTTGGTGTTGTGCTTCCAGGGTTTTCGTTAAAGTGTAAAAATGCGCGTGTTTGTTTACCACGGCTTGTGCAGGCAGCAGGGCCAGCGTGCGCACCTGCTCTTTGTCGTTGCCTCGGCACACGGTTTTTAGTTCAAACCCGCTACTCGCATACTTTACCCAGGCGTTGCACTTGTTTCCTGCTCCCCCCGGTGCTTTGGGAAGCACTTCCTCAGCTACAAATTTTTCGATTTCTTTTGCGTCTTCAAAGGGCTGAAAGCGCAGCACACCAATGTTGTTTTCATTCATGACGCCACCAATCTGCGCAGTAGACTCGGCCACAAAACGTGTACGCATCGACAAACCCCAGGCCAACAAGGCTGCCACTACCAAGGCAGCTACCAGGCCGATTTTCCAGTAGGCCAGTGCATCAGAGAACAGGGGGAGTGGTTTGAGGTTCATGGTTTAATCCTTTCAATGGCGGTGGGCTTTGCATGACTTCGATCAAGGCGATAGCCATTCCAAAATACGCAAACACGTTGTTGCTAAAACTGCTTATTAATATGGCCAAAAACAGGAAATGGGAGAAAGCTTCTTTTTGTGCACGTTGAGTAAAAAACAAACCCAAGGCAACAAGAATGCCGGGAACAAGAAAACCAATTGCACCATAGGCGGCCAGCGCGTTGGCATACAGGGTGTGGCTCATGTAACCGTAGGCTGTGGTGTGCGTTACCCGGTAAGCACCCAAGCCCAGCCACAGATCGTTTCTCAGTTTTTCCAGCAAAAGGGCGTTGCTTTGTGAGCGCGACAACACGCTGAGCGCATCGTCTCCTGTGCCTGTTAGCACATCGGTAAACTCGGTAAACTGCTGTAAAATCGGGTACGAAAGCAAAACAGCAACGACCACTACCACGGTTGCTGGCACCAACAGGGCACGCAACTGGCGGCGCAGCACGGGCATCAGCAAAACCAGGCCTGTCAGCACACACCACAGCAACACCAGCGAAGCTGTGCGTGCTGAGTTTAAGACAATGTGCGCTGTGGCAAGCACTGCAAGCAGGTTGTATCGGCCAGAAAATGCGTGCCAACCCTTGCACGGAAAAAAAGCAAGTAACCACAGGCACACTGGCAAGAGCAATGTCATGGCGTTGCGTCCGGTAAGTTCTCCGGTGCGCACCAAAGGCAAGGGTATATCCAGCAACACTGCCAAAAGCAGAAGAGTGTGCAGCGCAACCAAACCCGTTGCGGTGAGAACCAGCGCACGAACAAGCAGTTGTGGCTGGTTAAACGCTTTAAGGTGCAAGCGTGCCGCAATGGTTACCAAGAGCAGTGGCAACCATTCCAGAATCAGGTTAAAGCGAATGGAGCTTCGCCCGGCGGTGCCAATTGCTTCCAGCCCACACCAAAATGCGAGCATACCAAAAACTGCCAACCCTGCTGGGCCAGGCAGGCAACCCGTTGCAAGCGGGCCAACGGAATAAGCATGCCCAGTGCTGCCACCATGAATGCCGTAGAAAACGACATGGATGCAATGTGGCGCGGTAAGGGCAGGCCAAAAATATCGATGATGGGCACGAGCACTTCTACTGCATACAGGGCGATAAGCCAGGCACAAAGCTGTGGTGTTCCAGTAAGGTTCTTCATGCGGCATTATTATCAGCTGAGGGGGTGTTCAGGGTGGGTTGTAAATCTTTTTTTTGTTGCAACTCTTCTTGAATGGCTGCAACTAAATCGCCTGTGCGATCGATGGGCTGAACAATGCCAAGTGTGCGGGTGTCGGTAGCCAGATTGCCTTGGCAAAACGGTACTCCAAAGTATTGCAGGTTTAAATCCAGCAGTGCGTCTGAACGTTTGTTGAGCAATTCAGACTGGCTTGGGCGCACGGTTTGGTCTACGCAATTGTAGTAAGGCAGGTTGAAGTACAGGGTTCCCCAATGGTATTGGAAAGCCCGCCAATAACGCCTTTGCGAACACCGGGCAAGAAGGCTTCCAGCGAAATGCCTGCATACTGTGTTACCGCAGGCATGGGCATAGCCCGCCGCAACACTGCGCGGTGCAGCATGCAGGTTTGCAGGCGTTGTATCTGCAGATGTGGCCAGCGCCAAGGTAGTGCGTGGGTAAGCCGCTGGGCCAGCCACACCAGCTTTGTTGCACCCGGTACGTGCTCTAGCCAGTTGGCAAGATGGTAGTGCGCACGTGGCACGAAATAATCCAGGCTGTTGCCATTGTGCGATTTGTACACCACTACGTCTTGAGGTGGTATTTTTTCGAGAAGCTCCAGCACAGAGTTCAAAAACTGTTGCTTACCCTGTTCGCTGTGAAAACTAAACAAAGTAGGTGCAGCGATTAGCCAGTCGGCTGAGAACTCGGGAAACAACGGGTATTTGGCAAAAGGCAGACCCACTTCCTGAATTTGCACGTTGCTGTACCGCGTCTGCGCATGCCTTTTATCCAGCAGAAAAGACAAAAAGCGCTGGCTGGGCACGTACACTTTGCGCAGTTCGAATTGCTGCAGAAAATGGTCGTGTACCTCGCGCCCCGCCATGGCAAGCGTCATGAGTCCCACGCGTTTTTGTGCGGTTACTTTGTGCAAAATAGCGCGAGCCAATTCATTGGTGTACGGAAATTGGTGCACCACAAGCAGCGTTGCCTGTGCTGGTTCACCAAGATGTAAAAGTTCTGCGCCGAGTTTTTGGCACAGATGAAGAAACACCTGGTGTGCCTCCCCAGTTTTGCTGTGCATGGCGGAATCGGCTTCAACCGATAGCACCGCAATGCGTAGCGTGCGCCCCAGGCCTTTAATCACTGAAAGCAAGGAGGTGGCGGTTCTGAAGTAGCCCACCACCAAAATTAGATCGTAGGTTTTCATGCGGGGGTGCTTGCTTCTGATTTAAAAACACCTTCTCGTGTGAATACGTCGTTTACATCGAATCGCGGAATTTCCAGCGCATCGTGTTCGTTGTTTGCGTGGTGAAGTTGACGGCCCAGGGTGTAGGCCTGCTCTATGCCAAGTTTCGATAAGACAGACTTGGTGTGCGCATTCCAGGTGCCTGGTACACCATACGGATAAGACAATTCAAAAGCCTGTTGCCCCAGCAAATCGCGGAAATAGTGCTGGCAGGTCTGGATTTCGGTTTCTTGTGTGGCGTTGCTTAACCTGCCCAGCATAAAGTGGCTGTGTGTGTGTAGCCCAATTTTTGCACCGGCATCGCGGGCGCGCAATATGTCATCGTTTGTCATGTAAAGCGATGGCACCGCTTGCGCCTGAGAACCAAATTCGGGTTCAAACAGGGTGTCTAGCACTTGGGTTACTACTGGGTAAGGCAGCTTCACGTTGAGTAGCAGTTTAAATTCGCGTGCTTCGTGGGTGTCGTAGCGATAAATTCTGCCCAGGTTAAAGCGGGCGGGGTCGTCCAGTTCAAACGACTGTTGAATGGTTTTCAACGCTGTCATAAAACGCAGTTTAAATGCGGGTAAGCCAAGTTTGGCTTGTAGCAGGTGAATTTTAGTGACGTTAAGCAGGCGCTTTTCGAGCAAGGGCAGGCTGCAAAAAAATAGAATAAACGGCACACCGTGTTGCTTGAGAATGGGCACGGCATTGCGCCACACATCGCGTGTTCCGTCGTCGAAAGTAACCAGTGGGGCAACACCGTGGGTGGTTTGCAGCGCTGCCAGTTGCTTCACTTGTTTGGCAAACAGAACAGGCGACACCGCAGTGCGTGCGAGGTAGGGGTTTTCTGTTTCGCCCACGCAGTAATGGTAATTCACTATGAGGGTGGAGGGTGGGGCGATTGGCGTGTTGCTGGTATTGGTCATGGTGTGCTTAGGCAGCTTGGGCGCTTGTTTTTGCACGTTTGTAGGCTGCTTCTGCGATTTCGAATTCTATGGGGGTATTTACATCGTAGTTTTCTTCTTCGGGAATTTCGATCAAAGCGGGGTCGTTGTGGGTGAGTGTCCAGTATTGAAAGTCTTTCAGAAAAAATTCTTTGTTAATAACATGGAAGCCGTGTGCCACTTTGAAAAACTTCGGTGAGTGCGCCGTAGACAACATGGATGCGGCGGTATTGGTAACGGCATTGCCTTGTTCGTCAAAAATCCAGTCTGTAGTAGCGATCACTGAAGTGTAGCTGTTGTGCCCGGTGGCCTGAACATGATCTACGGCGCGGCGAAGTGTGTCCAGGCTGAGCAATGGGTGGCAGGGGTTTAACCACATGATGTAATCGGAATCTACCTCTGCGTAGTGTGCAAAGACTTTGCGGTGGTCGTTGTAACCTGGCTGAACAGCATCTGGGTTGCGATCCAGTATTTCAATGTTTTTGTAATGTTCTGCTTTTTGACGCAGCTCTGGTTCCGCTATGGCAAAGTAGCGGTGCGCAAAAAATTCATGCGGTCCAGTTTTTCCAGTGTAATGTCTACTAGAGTGGTGCCGGCAAAGGGCAATATCAGTTTGCGTGGCATGCGGGTGGATTTGGTGCGGGCGTTCACCAGAACAGAAATGGTTTTCATGGGTTGCTCCAAAAAATAGTTTGCGTGAAAAGATCTGCCTACACCTGCACAATGGGGTAGCGGGCATCTCGCACCGGTTTGGCTGCCAGATATTCTTTCAGCAAACCGTGCTTTAATTGGGTTTCGAGCGCAATCAGCGATTCAATGCTGAAGTCGGACCGTTTGCACAATTTGCCTTTTCCGGTTTGGCCAATGCCCTCGGGCAATGGGCCTTGCCATTTGGCAAAGTGTTGCAGCAAGGCCGCTCCTGCTAGAATCGCTTTGCAGCCCATGTCGTGGGCGTTGTCGGTGGCTTCTGTGTACGGCCGGCCCTGCGCAAGAATGCCACCACCGTCCACCACTGGCGTTGCGTGGTGCACGGTAACACCCACGCACTCGGGTAGCCCGTCTACCAGCGGCCAATAATTGGTGGCACTGCCGCGGTAGTAAGGCGACAAACCCAAGTGCATGTTTACGATACGTCCTTGGAAAAACGCCAATAACGGATCGCGAATAATAGACGAGCCAAACAGAAACACCCGGTCTGGATTGGTTGCCTGTAAAAGTGCGAAAGCCTCTGCTGTGTTGGAACCCTGCCAGGAGTAGCGGTGCGCTTGTGTGGCAATGTGCGAAAACTGCGCGGGTGCGTCTTTAAACCAATAGGCTTCAGCGGCCTGGCGGGCCTCGAAGTGGTTGCGCATTTCCTGGGCATCGTGGTGTGTGGCGGCGGTGTTTTGGGCCGGCTTTTCTTCACTTATTACGCACACCAGTTCGGCCACCTCGGCAAGAAGGGCTGCCACCCAGCGGTGGCGTGCACTGTTGGAGGTAAGTAGTGCGATACGGTTCATGGTGCAACTTGATGTGTAGAGGCGTTTAAAAGACCAAGTACTTCGTTTACCACACGTTGTGTGGCTTGCCCATCTGAAAAAACAGCTTTTGTGCCTGCCATTTTTCTTTAAGGGCCAGTATGCGCTGGCGCTCTGTTGCTGGGTTGTGCTCGACCAGGTAATGCAGTAAGGATTCCGCGTCGTGAAAAAGTTGCGACAGCCCTGCTTGTTCTATCCACAGGTTCATGGTGTCGGTGGCGCTTGGTCGTAAAGAAATACAGGGTGTTCCAAAATAGAGTGCTTCGTATGCCAGTGTGGAGTGGCTGGTAACCAGATAGTCTGCGCCGCGCAACAAATCAGGTGTTTGGTGGTGCAGCAGTTCAATGTGTACATTACCGTGCTTGGTGCGTGCCAGCAACCTTTGCCAGTCTGCAGGGTTTTCAGAAGGGTGGGGTACAATTTGCAGCTTGGTTTTAATGGGTGCTTTGGGCTGCTGTTCGTTTGTTTCGTGATCCCACGTTTCGGTGGTTTGCTCTGTCCAGCCTTGCATGGCCTGTAACAGGTTTTCAAACACGGTGTACTGGGTGTAAGGCCACTTTCGCACGGATTGCATGTGGGCCAAAGGCTGTGATGCAAGTACCACTGCAATGCCTGGGTGCTTTGCTGGCGTTTGAATGACCGCGAGGCCCAAAGCCTGACTGGCCAGTTTATCCAGCCACGGGTTGTGGGTGATAGCCATTTGGTGTGCAGGCACCCCCCATGCTTTCAGGTCTTGCTGGCAACGGCTGTCAAGCACGCACAAACGATTGGGCAACAAATTGTGCGCCACGGTTTGTCCATTGAGAGAAAAGCGCTCGGTGTACATGCCCCAGTAGTCCAGCACGGAAAGTGATTTTAATCCCCGCCGGTGTGCTTCCAAAATGGCAAATTGCTCGGGTGTTTGTGGCGTTTTACCATGGGCCGGGCTAGAGCCCATTAGCACCAAGTCTGGCTGGTGTTGATCAAACAGCTCCCGTATGTAATCGCTGGGCCTGGTTGCAAAAGCCGTTTGGTTGAACGGTGTGGCGGGCAGTCCCAATGCGGTAGTGATGGGCGACGATTGCGGGGTGGAGCAGGTGGCAACCTGCATGGAATCCAGTGCGCATAACCTGGTCACCACAGGTGCAATCGCCTGCATGCTGCCACGGTCTTGGGAAAGTGCGAGAATGCGGTGCTTCACGCGTCCAGATCGATGCGGTTGCCTGTTATTACAAACTCTGCGTAATCCAGGTCTTCGGGGGTGTCTACATCCAGCGCGTAAGCGCGCGGAATTTCCACGGGAATGGAAACATTGCCAAAACAGTCCTGCCCCTCCAGCAGCGCACGTGTGCGCGTAACCACCAGGTTGCCAAAAGTGTAATGTTTGGGTTTGCGCTGTTTGTTGTAGGCTGCCCGTCTTTCTTCCAGAAACCGGAATTGCACCTTGCCATCTTCCACCACTCGTTGATTAAACGCGTGGGCATTGTGAAACACGGGGGTAATGGTTTGTGCTGAATCGGCATGCGGGTGTGCACGCAGAGCTTGCACACAGGAATCAATGTGGGATGACAGCAAAAAGGCGAGGTGGGTTGCAGCAGCACCACCATACCCGGCATGCTGCCCGTTTGTTGCACCAGTGTGTGCAGCACCTGTAGCAGAACGGCGGTAACCGGGGTGTCGTCTTGCCCCAGCTCTTTGGGGCGCTCAATTACTTCAACCCCGCCTGCCATGCAAACCTCTGCGATTTTCGGGTGATCGGTTGAACAATAGATATGCGCTAGTGTGGTCGCTTTTTGCGCGGCATCCATCACAAAACGGATCAGCGGTTTGCCTGCAACGGGGGCCAGGTTTTTGAGAGGAATGCTTTTTGAACCGCCGCGCGCCGGTATCAGGCCAATGGCGGTGTGTTCAGAAACAGAATAAGAAGCTGGCATACGTACGCTCAATCAGGAACTGAAATTTCAGACATGGGGGCCAAACGGGCTTGCACCTCTTGCCATGGGCCTTGTGCAAGCACTTTGCCGCTTTGCATGGATACCACCCAGTCTACTTCCTGTTGGCAGGCAGTCGGTGGGTTACCTGAACAATGGTCATGTGCGGCATGGTGCTGCGCAAGATGCCAAGCATGGATTGCTCCAGTGATTGTTCAAATGAAGTGGTGGCTTCGTCCAGAATTAACACAGCGGGTTTGCGGATAAGCGCCCTTGCGATGGCAATGCGCTTGCGTTGTCCACCCGAAAGTGAATAGCCACGGTCGCCTACCAAGGTGTCGTAACCGTTGGGCAGTTCACGGATAAAACTATCTGCCCCTGCCAGGCGGCACGCTTGCTCCACCTCTGCATCTGAAGCCGTGGGGTGTGCCAGGCGAAGATTCATGCGAATGTCGCCATTAAACAGCGCCGCTTCCTGGCTTACATACCCAAACTGCTTACGCCAGTCAGCAAGGCGGTAGTCACTTGCGGCAACTCCCATTGCCTGAATGGAGCCGCTTTGTGGTTCTTCCAGACGCAGCAGAATATCCAGCAGGGTAGATTTTCCCGAGCCAGAAGGCCCTGCCAGCAAGGTGGTTTTGCCAAAGGGGAAAGTGGCATTTACACCTGCAAGTGCCGGGCCATCGTTGTCGTAAGCATAGTGCAGATTGTGCAGTGTGAGGTCGCCTTGCAAGGTGCTTAGTGCTTGGCCTTCGCCCAGGTCTTCGCGCGCCCCAGCGTGGGTCAGCAAATCGCCAATTACTGCCACTGAATGCACTTCATTCAACGCCTTCACCCGTGCAGAAGCAGCCATGCTGCCAGCGCTTACCAAGCGGTAAAAGGCAATAAAAAAGAAAAGCCATTAGCGGCAGCATGTCTGCCGGGGCTTTGTTAAGAACCTTCACACTGATCACCACAAACGCCATGAGTGCAAACACCGCCAGAAACTCGCCGGCTACACGTGGGATTTCTCCCAAAACAGAGCCCTTCAAAAAAATTTTTGCCAGCGACCTGCAGGTATTGTTGAGCGCGCTCAGGCGTGGCGCTTCGGCTTGCAGTAGTTTGAGATCGCGCACATGGGTAAGATTTTCTATCATGCTGGCAGACACGGCCTGATTAAGAGCCACCTTGGTTTGCGACAACCGTGTTGACCTGCCAAACAGCAAGTGGCGTACCAGGAAAACCACCACAGCGCCGCTTGCCACCATGCCAAGCATCACGCGCCAGTCCACCACCAAGCCCATCACGATAAGGGCCACTACCAGCAAAACAGACGAGTAATACGCAATGCTGGATTGAAAAAAACGGCTTGCCGCCAAGGTTTCGTTAAACCAGTTGTTTAGAAGTTCCCCGGTTTTTTGCCCGAAACCCGGCGGTGTGCTCCGTACAAATAGTACTCGCCAATTCTTTCTACCCAGTAAAAACGCAGGTTTTGTAAAAAAGAATGGGTAGACACCGTGCTCAGCATCGCAATAAACGCTTTCAGACCAAATACCACCACCGTGGTGATGGCTACAGCCATTAAGCGGTTGTCGGGCGTTAAGGTTTGCAGGCTGGGTATGAGCTGGTTGAACAAGGCGCTGTCGTGGCCTGGATCAATGAGTGCCTGAAACACCGGAAACACCATGCCAATGCCCAGTCCGGCCAATACCGTGTCTAATACCACCAGTGCAAACACCCACAAGGTGCGGCGCCTAAACGGGCCAATAACCGCCCGTACAAGTGCCCATTCGGTGCTGCGCAGCGGTGTTTCAGGCAAGGCCATTAGTGTTGCAACCTCAAATGTTCAAGCGCCATGTGTATAGCGTGTGCTTCTGTAAGTCGCCAGGCATCTACCGTGGAGCCGCCAATGTGTGGCGTAATGATTAAATTGTCGTTTTCGCGGGCGTATTTCAAAAGCGGATGCTCGGCAAAGTGTTCAGAAAAGTGGGGTGAAAACTCGCCATCGAATACGTCCAGTGCAGCGCCAGCCAGGCGGCCATTTTGCAGACTTCCCAGCAAGGCATTCCAGTCCAGCAATTCACCTCGTGCGGTGTTAATCAGGTAAGAGCCTTTGCGCATGTGGCCAAAAATGTCTGCGTCAAACAGGCCTTCGGTTTCCTTTTCGTGGGGTACCAGAATGGTGATTACATCGCTTTTTTCAGCCAGTTCGACCAAAGTGGAAACGCGCTCGGCCCCTTCGCTGGATACTTCCACATAGGGGTCGAAGTAGCGCACTTGCATGCCAAATGCACGCCCGTAACGGGCCACCATGCTGCCTAAGCGCCCATGTCCGACAATCCCCAGGCTTAAGGAAGACAACATGGCTGAACCGCCGAAAGGCCTGCGATTCCACTGCCCGGCCAATGCTGCGCGGTGTGCCGGAATGATATGCCGGATTAACGCCAGCAGCAAGCCCCACGTGTGCTCTGCGGTGGGGGTAATGCGCTTGAGAAATTCGGGTGCAAATTTCAGGCAGGCTACAAATATGCCTTGACTGCGTGCGTATTCCACATCAATGTGTGGGTGACCAGTGGTGTTGGAAACAATCGCCCTTAAACGCGGACAGGCTTGTATTTTGGCGGCAGTTACCCTATGGCCAAGCGGTGCAAACAGCACTTCCACGCGTGCTAGGGTGTCTGGTGTGTCTTGTTCGGGGGTATCTAGTTCAATAAGCTGAAATTCGCGCGCAAGCGTTGCCAGATTTTCGGGCTGGTACTTCAGCATTCGGTAATACAGTGCAACAGGTTTGTTCATTTGAGCAGAAAAAGAGAATGTTCGCGGCCAGCCAAAGCCTGAATAAACAAGCCTTTACGTAAGCAATACGCAAGGCCTGGCTTGAAGGCATAACGGGCAATCGCAGGGTGCTTTAAAAGCAGATCTACGGTTTCGGTTCTGCCATCTATTACTATTGCCTTAGGCAGTACGCCTCTGTTTAAAAGGCGAATGGCATCATCGTTGGGTACTTTACGGCCATTTTTCAGCATGCAGGGTGGGCCATCTATGTACAAAAAGTCTGCGTTTTCTGGCAGTGGCTCTTTAAAGCCCACACACGATTCATCGGCGCTTGATTGTGTTGCAACACACACGATGCCGGGGCCGTGTGCGGGTGCCAAACCCGCTTCTTGCAGGCAATCAGAAGTTACTTTTGCCCAGCCTTCGTGGTGTTCAAAAGCCGTATAGGCAGCATTGTTTTTTTGCGACCACAGCGCGAACACCGCTGAAGTGGTTCCAGAGCCAAGTTCTACGATGGCTTTGGGCTTAATGGTTTGCAGGATTTCCACAGATCACGGCCTTTGAATGGTTGCCTGGGTGATCCGGATTGTTGTGCCTTGGCAAAAGCAGAGTAAGCCTTCAGCAATTCGGGCGTGTTGTGCGAGGTAAATTGCTGCGCTTCCCTGAACTGCCATCGCCTGCACAAGCCAACCGATTTAGAGGCCAAAACAAGCAAGGGGCTTTCAATCTGCATGGTGTTACTCCTTCAACAAGGTGATCAGTAGGTGATTGTTTTTTGAATTTTGAATGCAAAATTGCTCAGGGTTTTCACTATTTTTTCGGCCGCGAAACCATCGCCGTACACATGGTCTGGGGTATACGGGCCATTCGCCACTTGGCTTTTTACTGCCTGAACAATGGCCTGGTGGTCGTAATGTACATCTACCACGTTGTGTCCACGTTCGCGCCCATGCTGTCGCGAGCCAATGTTCACACTGGGTGTTCCTAAAAAAGCCGATTCGCGTATGCCGCTGGAAGAATTACCCAGCAGGCAGGCCGCATTTTTTAACAACGGGGCGTAGCACTCAATGGGCAGGCTTTTGAAAAAGTGAATGTAATCGGGTTGGCTGTTTTCACGAAACTGGCGAATGGCCTTGTTAATGCCGTCAGAGCCCGCATCCATATTGGGCAAAATCCATACTGTGCGCATGCGCAGTGCTTCAAGCGCTGCTATGGTTTCGCGGATGTTCAACAGGTTCTCTTCGTATTCGGTGGTGACAGGATGCTGGATAAGCACCAGATATTCGCCCGGGTTCAATTCCAGCGGAGGGCCCATGCCGTAATCGCGTTGGTACTTG
>JAAURO010000017.1 GCA_012032215.1 Limnobacter sp. | reverse complement strand
TAGTAATCCAGCCCGCGCACCAGTCTTGGGTTTTCTGAGTATTCAATGCCGGAATCGTCGAGCAGCTTTTTAACGCCATTGTAGTGGACCAGCGAGGCTTTGCCTAAAAATGCAGACAGCTTGGGGGCTTCGTTCACCAGGTCCTGCATGTGCGGGTTTTTGGTATCCAGAATGCGCAGGGGGTTGCTGTGCAGCCTGCGCGTGGCATCTTCGTCGAGTTGTTCCTGATGCGCTTCAAAGTAGGCAATGAGGGCTTCACGGTGGGCCTGGCGCTCGGAAACTTCACCCAGGCAGTTCAATTCCAGACGCACCTCCATAAGGCCCAGGGTTTCCCACAGGCGAGACAGCATCACCACCATTTCAGCATCGATGTCTGGCCCCTCAAAGCCCAGTGCCTCCAGGTCCAGCTGATGAAACTGCCGATAACGGCCACGCTGCGGGCGCTCATGCCGAAACACCGGACCCATGCTGTATACCCGCTGGGGCGCTGCGTAGGTAAGGTTGTGTTCTATGGCCGCACGGGCAATGCCCGCGGTGAACTCGGGCCTAAGGGTCAGCTCATCGCCGTTAAGCCTGTCGGTGAAGCTGAACATTTCTTTCTCGACAATATCGGTGACTTCACCAATGCTGCGGCTGAATAAAGCGGTTTGTTCAAGCACCGGTGTGCGCATTAAGCGATAACCATAGCCACCCAGCCAGTTTCGGAGTTCTTCTTCCAGATAATCCCATTGCAAGCCCTGCACGGGAAGAATGTCATTCATGCCTTTAACGGCCTGTAGCTTGGGTACTTTGCGTGAATTCATGGGGATGTTGAATAGATAAACCGGAATGCATGACCCGGACAAACAAATGCGTGTAAACCAACCCGTAATTGTCGCTCATTCTGGTCTTGTTTGGCTCAGCCCAAGTGGCTTTCATGCACTATTCCGGGCTTACCGGGTTTGTCTGTGGCGTGAATGGCTGTGCTTCATGCTGCACAGGAGGCAAGCCCGCATAGCGTTTGCGGACATAGTCGTTTACCAGTGTTTTGAATTCTTGGGCAATGGCGGGGCCTTTCAAGGTGATGGCGCGCTGCCCATCCAGAAACACAGGGGCAGACGGAGCCTCGCCCGTGCCGGGCAAGGAAATGCCGATGTCGGCATGCTTGCTTTCGCCGGGGCCATTTACCACGCAGCCCATAACGGCCACTTTCAGCGCTTCCACCCCGGGGTAGGTGTTTTTCCAGACCGGCATTTGCTCGCGCAGCCAGCTTTGAATGTCGCTGGCCAGTTCCTGAAACACCGTGGAGGTGGTTCGGCCACAACCAGGGCAAGCAATAACCTGTGGAGTAAAAGCACGCAGGCCCATACTTTGCAGAATTTCCTGGGCAACCACTACCTCGCGTGTTCTGCCACCACCGGGTTCAGGCGTCAGCGACACCCGTATGGTGTCACCAATGCCCTCTTGCAGCAGCACGGCCAGCGCAGCGGTAGAAGAGACAATGCCTTTGGTTCCCATTCCCGCTTCGGTTAGCCCCAAGTGCAAGGGGTAGCGGCTGCGGGTGGCAAGCACGCGGTATACAGCAATTAAATCCTGCACCTGGCTAACCTTGCACGAAAGCACAATGCGATTCGCGCCCAAACCCAGGCCAACCGCTTTGTCGGCGCTGGAAACCGCGGACTCGGTAAGCGCCTGGTACATGAGTTGCTCGGGGGGCAAAGGCTCGGCGCGCGTGGCGTTTTCATCCATCATGCGGGCAAGAAGGATTTGATCCAGGCTGCCCCAGTTCACACCAATCCGCACGGCTTTGTTGTACCGAATGGCAAGTTCAATCATGCTGGCGAAGTTTTCGTCGCGCGAACGCGCCGAGCCTACATTGCCAGGATTAATGCGGTATTTGGACAGTGCCTGCGCGCAATCGGGGAATTGCTGCAACAGCAAATGGCCGTTGTAATGAAAATCGCCAACCAATGGTACCGGAATACGCATTTTATCGAGTTGGTCGCGGATATAAGGCACTTCTTTGGCAGCAGCTTCGTTGTTCACGGTAATGCGAACCAGTTCGCTGCCCGCCAGATACAGTTCTTTAATCTGCATGGCAGTGGCCAAGCCATCTGCCGTGTCGGTGTTGGTCATGGATTGCACCACCACCGGGCTGGCGCCACCCACGCGGACAACGTGCTCGCCCCAGGAGATTTTTACCTGCTCAGTGGGGCAACGCTGCAGCGGCACATTGTTCAAACTCACCATTTAATCCAGCGTGACCCGAGCCACTTCGCCTCGCAAAGACTGCTCCAGATTAACCGGGCGGTTGTTGTAACGCAGCTTGACGTTTTTGGCATTGCCAATGATCAGCTTGAAAGGCGGCTGGCCACGCACCTGAAGGCTATCGCCAGCCGGGTTTAGCTGAGAAAGCAACACTGCATCGCGACCATCACGCACCGTCACCCACGACTCACCAGTAAACGAAAGCGTAACGCCTGCCTCGCCAGCCCCAATTACGCGTGGCTGCGGGCCAGACAAAACCTCGGTGGGCGCACTGGCAGGTTGCTGACCAGCAGGTTGCTGTCCAGATGCAGACTGCCCAGGCAATGGCCCCTGCCCTGCACCCGGCGCACCTGGCTGCTCGGCGCCCGGTGGGTTGCCGTTTTTGGGAGCCAGCTTGGCATTTTCCTGCACCACGGCGGGAAACACCGATTCACTGGATGGAGACGGCGCTGCAACCGCTGCCTGCTCTTGGCCTGCAAGCCCCGGAACAGGAACCGATTCGTTGAGCAGTTCAGAAGACGCCGCGCCGGTTGCGAATGCGGCCTGGGACGCGGTATCGGTGCTGGCTACGCCATTTTCAGACGTGGCAGAGGAATTGGCAAAGCGCGAAAATAGTTCATCATCGGAAGTTTGGGCGGGCGGGGTATCATTCGACACAGCAATTTGATCTTCAGGGGAATCGGCACCCGACAGATAGGCAGGCACATACACTGCCAAAGTAAGAACGACAACCAGGCCCAACACCACAAACACGATTTTTTTACCGCTGGATTTTCGGTCGAAACTAAGCGCAGAAAGCCTTCTGGAGCTGTTTGGCATATTGGGCTCGGTACTTTCCGGGGTTCTTTTGTGGGCGGCTCCAGCCTTGGCAGGAGAGGCACTGGCAGACTCCATGCCAAAAGCAGCCAATACGGGTTCGGCCTCTACCCGCACTGCGCGGCAGTAGCTTTTGATAAATGCCTTGGCGAAGGTGCCCGGGGGCAACTGGCTTACATCGCCTCGTTCAATCGACTCTAGCTGGAACACATTGATTTTGGTCTGGACACTGACATCTGCAAGGCTCAAGCCCAGTTTTTCACGCGCCTGTTTCAACACCTGGCCCGGATTGACGCCAGATTCAAACAAAGTAAGACTGGGGCCTGCAACCGACTGAGAGCTACGCGGTTCGGGGATGTGAGGCTGCGCCAAATCTTCTGGTGGGAAAAGTTCGCCCTCGGAAGGAGGGACTGAATCTACAGGATTTGTGTTTGTTTTACTCATGGCCTTCTACGTTTGTCCGCTTTTAATTAATTCGCTATGAATATCAGCAAATTAGTAAAAAATATTCATACTTTATTTAACAGTACCAGCTAAATTGAAAGGTCTCAAGCCTTGGCAAGCCTGCGCAAGCCAATTGGGGGAGTTTTCAGTTCGCGACACAGTATCACTTCATGCGCTTTAATAAGTCTAAAGACACCACTTTTTCCATTCTTTCCTTCACACGCGTGCGGTCATTGACATCGCCAGCCAGTTGACCACACGCAGCCGCAATGTCGTCTCCGCGTGTTTTGCGCACCGTGGTAACAACCCCCGCCTGCAAAAGAATGTTTGCAAACTGCCCAATAGCTTCGCGCCTGGATTTTAACAACCCCGATTCCGGAAAAGGATTAAACGGAATCAGATTCAGCTTGCAAGGCACATTGCGCGCAAGCTCTACCAATTGCTGAGCGTGCCCGGGCTTGTCGTTGACACCATCCAGCATCACATATTCAAACGTCACAAAGTCGCGAGGAGCATACCTGAGATAACGCAAACAGGCATCCAGCAGCTCTTTTAACGGGTATTTGCGATTGAGTGGCACCAGCTGATCGCGCAGGGTGTCGTTGGGAGCATGCAGGGAAACCGCCAATGCCACTGGGCAATCCTGAGACAATTTGTCCATGAACGGCACCACGCCGGAAGTAGAAACAGTAACCCGCCTGCGCGAAAGCCCGTAGGCCCGATCATCCAGCATAAGCTGCAAGGCTGGCAGCAAGGCATCGTAATTGAGCAGTGGCTCGCCCATACCCATCATCACCACATTGGTGACCGCTCTTTCCTGCGGATTGGACCTGCTGGATGGGTGTTTCAGAAGCTGATTCGCCTTCCACAATTGGGCCACAATTTCTGCGGTACTTAAATTGCGCGAAAACCCCTGCTTGCCCGTAGAGCAAAACCGGCAATTCACTGCACAACCCGCTTGAGAGCTGACACACAAGGTGCCGCGTCGCTCTTCGGGAATAAATACCGTTTCAACGGCATCGCCGTTGCCCACATCGAATAGCCACTTGCGCGTTCCATCTTTGGAAGCCTGATCAGCCAGAATACCCGGCACCGACACTTCCGCCTTTTCTTGCAAGCTTTCGCGAAACACCTTGGCAAGGTCTGTCATGTGGGAAAAATCGGACTGACCACACTGGTGCACCCATTTTGCCAGCTGCTTGGCACGAAAGGGCTTTTCGCCCTGCAAGGCGCACCACTGAACCAGAGCTTCTACGGAGTAGCCCAACAAATTGACTTTCTGCGAAGGTTCAGTGGCGTGCATGAAATGCCTTAAATCCGCAAATTTAGCGGGAATACACGTTTGCAGAGCAAGAAATACGCGATTTCTGCTGGCGGCGGTTTCGAGGGGTCAGATCAGAGCCGTGCACTGCGTTGGCATCAATGCTGTCGGCAAAGTCGGCGCGGATGGTGCCGGGCGCTGCTTCCTTGGGGTTGGTGGCGCCCATCAGATCGCGGTGTTTGGCAATCGCGTTTTCGCCTTCCAGTGCCTGAATAACCACCGGGCCAGACACCATGAAATCCACCAACGCCTTGAAGAAAGGACGCTCTTTGTGTACAGCGTAAAAGCCCTCGGCTTCCTGTCGTGACAAATGAACCATGCGGCTGGCAACAATTTTAAGACCGGCTTCTTCAAAGCGGGTGTAAATCTGACCAATGACATTTTTGGCCACAGCGTCTGGTTTAATGATGGAAAGGGTGCGTTCTTTTGCCATTTGACAAAGCTCCGGTTTTGGGTTGAAAAGTGTAAGTGCTTGATAAATTGCTTGAGAATAAGTAATCTCAGAAAATCAACCCGCGATTTTAGCACAAATCGCACCGGGTTATGCCTTGGCAAAATCGCCACGCAAAATTGCACCACCCCTCGGCTTTCTAAAACCTGGCAGCCCACACTCTATTGCCACAGAGTTAACCATTTGCCCTTGAAAACGGAACTTTTTGGCCCCAGTTTGCTCTAAACTGGCATGAACGCGCGGCTCTGCGGCAAGGCATCCTTTATACTACAGCCTGCCCCAAGAGGCCCCTACTTTTTACCCATTCACATTTTCACAGGAGTTCATTCAAATGGCTGAAACCAGGACTTACGAATTTGGACGCACTCCGGGTGCCGTCTCCAAGGCAGAGTCTAACCGGGTTCTGCGCAACACCTATTACCTGCTTTCCTTGTCGCTGATTCCCACCGCTATTGGCGCCTGGGCTGGCATCACATTCGGGTTTTTCACCCTGTTTGCGGGCAGCCCCATTGTTTCTATGCTGGTTATGCTGGCTGCCATGTTCGGGTTTATCTGGGGCATTCAGCGCAATCGCAACAGCCAGCTAGGCGTGTTTCTCATGCTGGGCTTCACGTTCTTCATGGGGCTTATGCTTTCAGGCATTTTGTCGGTGGCACTTAGCTTGTCCAACGGGGCGTCCATTATTGCCGTGGCAGGCATTGGGTACTGCGGGCATTTTCTTTGGTTTGGCAAGCTACGCGGCTGTCACCAAGCGCGATTTCACCAACATGGGGAAAACCCTGTTTATCGTGCTAATGATGGTTATTGTAGCCAGCGTAGCCAACATTTTCCTCAAAATGCCTGCCCTGTCGCTGACCATCTCCACAATCTGTGTGGGACTGTTCTCGCTGTTTTTGCTGTATGACCTGCAGCGTGTTATGAAAGGCGGCGAAACCAACTACATCAGCGCCACCTTGGCCATTTATCTGAATTTGTACAACCTGTTTGTGAATTTACTGCAAATTCTGATGGTATTTACAGGCAACGATCGAGACTAAGCTGTGCAGTGCAGCATAGAAAACACTTGCAGCAGGGTGTAAATCGATCTACATTGGACACCAAGCCGGTCTACCACTGGCAGCCAGGTTGGCAGGGCAGACTGCCAACAAAACGGGGCCCCAACGGCTCCGTTTTTCGTTTTAAGAATCGGCGCCCATTTCTTTGGCCAACGCCCGACTTCGGTTTAAAGCCGATTCCATACGTGTGCAATAGTCGAACTCTACAGGCCAGCCTTGCAGGTGCTGGGTGGCCACCTCGTGCAACACCTGCCGGGCAGGCTCAGAAGCATTCAAACAGGGTATGTAATTAAACTGCCCGCCACCTGCGTGGGTAAAAATCTCGCGCGCTTCCTGATTGATTTCTTCCAGTGTTTCCAGGCAATCGGCCATAAAACCAGGGCACATAACGTCTACACGGCGAGTTTTCTGCTGCCCCAAGACTTGCAGCGTTTTGTCGGTGTAGGGTTCAAGCCATTTGGCTTTTCCAAAGCGCGACTGAAAGGTAACCTTGTATTGCTCCTTTTCCAGACCAAGCGCTTCGCCTACCAGCCGGGCCGTTTTTTGGCATTCACAGTGGTAGGGGTCGCCCTTCATTAAAGTGGCTTGGGGCACGCCGTGAAAGCTCATTAATAGCAGATCATTGTGGGAAAAATCGGGCTTGCCATGAACAGCCCAGTACTGCCGCACGCTTTCGGACAAGGCGTGAACATAGGCAGGATGATCGTGATAATGCTTGATAAAACGCAGCTCCGGCAGGTTACGCACAGGCTTTGTCCATGCCAGCACGGCATCGTATACGCTGGCAGTGGTGGCAGCGGCATACTGGGGATACAACGGAAATATCAAAATGCGCTCATAGCCCTGTTCGCGCAGAAGATTCAACCGCGAAGGCACGCTGGGGTTTCCGTAGCGCATGGCCAACTCTACGTGCACATTCATGTTGCAGGCCTTAAAGCCTTGCGCCATTTTTCGGCTTGTTCTCGGCCTATGGACAACAAGGGTGAGCCGTGCTCGGTCCAGACGGTTTGGTACTTGGCTGCCGACTTTTTGGGCCGAATGCGCAAAATAATGCCATTCAACACAAGCCACCACACAAGCCGGGGGATTTCCACCACGCGTGGATCGGCAAGAAACTGCTTGAGATAGCGCCTTAAAGAGGCGGCGTCGGGGTTGTCTGGTGTGCCCAGATTAACGAGCAACACGGCAGTTTTTTGCGGTATGCCATGCTTGAACGGGGGTTCTGTACGCATAAAAGGCTTTTCGGATGGCTTGGTTGCAACCTCAGCAGAATATCAGGAGCAACCCCCCAACACCCTTGCCCACAGCCAAATTAGCTATCGGGGTCTGAAAGAGCCGAGCTTACCAGCCGGGAAGTAATATCAACAATAGGAATCAGCCTTTCGTAGGCCATGCGCGTAGGGCCTATTACACCAACCGTGCCGACCACCTCGCCATTGACTGCGTAGGTGGAAGAAATAACGCTCATTTCTTCCATGGGCACCAAGGAAGAATCACCCCCGATGAAAATCTGCACCCCTGCTGCAGTGTGCGAAGAATCGAGCAAGTGCAGCAATTCGGTGCGTTGTTCAAACACCCCAAAAAGCCGCTTCAGGCGCTGCATATCAGTAGCCCAATCGGCCACATCCAGCAAGTTGCGCTCGCCGGCCACCACCACGCTGTCGTTTGGGTTTTGTGCGGATTCTGAGCCTGCATTCACCGTGGCCTGCATTAAATGACTGATGTCTTCGCGTATTTTTTTCAGCTCATCTGTCAGCTTGCGGCTGGCCTGTAAAAAACTCATGCCGGAAAAATTCTGATTGAAAAAGTTGGCGGCCTCGACAAGCTCGGATTGGTTATAGGCCTTTCTGGTGTACAAAACACGATTCTGAACATCGCCTGTCGGAGTAACAATAATCAGCAACACCCGCCGTGCCGACAAACTCATGAATTCCACCTGCCGGAAAGAAGCGGCCTTTTTGGGTGCGGTAACTACGCCTGCAAACGAAGATAAACTGGAAAGCAGGCGCGCAGCACGCGAAATAACGCGCAAGGGGTCGTCTTGCTGCAAATTGTCAGACAAAATAGACGATTCGCTCTCGGACAGTGGTTTAACCGTCAGCAAAGAATCCACAAACATGCGATAACCCCGCGGGGTAGGAACCCGACCTGCCGAGGTGTGGGGTGAAACCACGAGTTGCAGTTCTTCCAGATCAGCCATGACATTGCGGATGGAGGCAGGGCTTAAATCCAGCGAAGAATACTTCGACAAGACTCTGGAGCCTACCGGATTGCCCTCGGCAATGTAACGCTCAACGAGGGTTTTAAGTATGGAACGACCACGTTCATCTATCATCAGTGAAACTACGGTTAAATTAAGGAGCCTGGCATCTTGTCTCCCACTTTACGACAAAAACGGAACTCGTTAATGGTAAATCGAAAAGCAACTTGTGTGGCTGTGTTTGGCAAGCACAAATCACCCGCCCACCAGAAGCAATGGCGCGATGTAGCCTTGTTGCTGATAGAAAAGCAATTCAAGGTGCTGGTACATGAAGACTCGTGCAAAATGTCGGCCACAGAATGCAAAAACGATCCCCGGTTTCAGTTTGCCACACTAGAAACCATACGCAGCAAGGCCGATTTTGCCGTAATCATTGGCGGCGATGGCACCTTTTTGGGCGTCGCCCGTGCCTTGGTGTGTGCCAATATTCCACTGCTGGGCATTAACCAGGGCGTTTGGGGTTTTTAACCGACATTCGTTTTCACGACATCGACCCCACTTTGATAGACACCCTGAATGGCGACTCCGTAGCTGAGCAACGCAACTACCTGCAAGGCAAGGTAATACGCAATGGCAACGTGGTAGCCGAACAGATTGCCCTCAACGACATTGTGATAAGCCGTGGCATTGTGGGTGGCATGGTTGATTTGCACGTGGAGGTAGATGGCCTGTTTATGTACGACCTGCGTGCAGATGGGCTTATTTGCTCTACCCCGACCGGCTCTACAGCCTATGCCCTTTCGGCAGATGGCCCCATTTTGCACCCCAGCCTGGCTGGCCTGGTAATTGTGCCGGTAGCCCCCCACGCGCTTACCAACCGGCCCATAGCCCTGCCTTCGCATTCCAAACTCACCATAACGGTGACCGGTGGCAAACAGACTGGCGTGCACTTCGACATGCAAATCAACGCCAGGCTAAGTAAAAACGATCAAATTCACATTCAGGTTGCACCAGACCCTATTCACCTGATACACCCATCGCGCTATGATTACTTCGCCATGCTTCGGCAAAAACTGCACTGGTCTGCCAGCCCGGCCGGTGCCCCTCCTGAACACCGTGGATTGCGCGAAAGCTCCGATGCTAAATAACCTCACCATCTCTGATTTTGTCATTGTTAGCCAGCTTGAACTGAATTTTCAGGCGGGCATGTCTGTGCTGTCTGGCGAAACAGGGGCCGGGAAATCCATCCTGATCGATGCACTCTCGCTGTGCCTGGGGGCACGGGCGGATGTGTCTCAAATCCGGGAGGGCTGCGAACGTGCCACGATTACCGCCGTATTCGCATGCAACCTACAGGCCGAAGCCATTTTGCGCGAACAGGCCATTGAATCCGAAACCGAACTACACCTGCGCCGCACCATTGATACCAAAGGCAAATCCAAGGCGTTTGTCAACGGCGTACCCGTGCCCGCAGCCACGCTCAGGCAACTGGCGGAAACGCTAATCGACATTCACGGCCAGCATGCTTTTCAAACCCTGGCCAAGCCTGCCCAGCAACTCGAACTACTCGACAGCTTTGGCAACTACCAGCCCATGTTGGCCGAAGTAGCAAGTGTCAGTCAGGCCTTGGCTGCGGCACAAAAAAGTTTAACCAAGCCCAAACCGGGCTGGAAGAACGCCAGGCAAGACTGGAAAATCTGCACTTCAAGCTGGAAAGCCTGCAAAATATTGAACCCGAAGAAGGCCAGTGGGAAGAATTAAACCGCACCCATACCCGGCTTAGCCATGCGGCCGAGCTGATAGAAGGCACACAGGCAGCGCTAGATAAAATTTCTCAGCAAGACCAAAGCCTGCTAGACACCGTAGGCCACTTGATTGAAACCCTCTCACGCCTGGCACAGGCTGACCCCACGCTGGAAAGCGCGGTAAAGAACCTGGCTGAAAGCGAAATCCTGCTGCGCGAAGCAGGCTATGAACTCAACCACTACCTGAACCACACCGACATGGACAGCGCCTTGCTGGCCCATGCCGAACAACGGCTTTCGGATTGGCATGGCACAGCACGCAAGCTGCGCATTTTGCCTGAAGCCTTGCCTGCCGAATACGCCAAACTGAAAGCCGAGCTACAGAGCCTGAACGAAACCCAGGATTTAGACGCCTTGCACACGGCGCTTTTGACAGCGCGCACCCGCTACGAACAGGTTGCAGCCCGGTTAAGCACCGAACGCAAACTGGCCGCACGCAAACTGGCAGACAAAGTGACCGAATCCATGCAAACCTTAAACATGCAGGGCGGGCGCTTTGAAATTGGCCTAGGCAGTGCTGCGCCCTCCTCCAAAGGCAGCGACACCGTTGAATTTTTGGTGGCAGGCCACCCCGGGGTAACACCCCAGCCCGTTAGCAAAGTAGCCTCTGGCGGAGAACTGGCCCGGATTAGTCTGGCCATTACGGTAAACACCGTAGAAAACACGCCGGTCCCCACCCTGATTTTCGACGAAGTGGACAGTGGCATTGGCGGTGCAGTGGCTGAAACAGTGGGCAAATACCTGCGCCAACTGGCGACCAACAAGCAAGTGCTGTGTGTAACCCACCTGCCGCAAGTGGCTGCGCAAGGCCACCACCATTACCAGGTGAGCAAAGTAATCGAGCAAGGGCACACCCGCTCTTGTATTGTGGCCTTGAGCACAGAAGCACGCGTGCAGGAAATTGCCCGCATGTTGGGAGGGGTGTCAATTAGCGAAAGCCACACGGACTGCGGCCAGAGAACTGATTGGCGGGGCTGTTTAGTAAAACAAGCCGCTTATTTTGACTTTTTATTCTTGCACTTCACTTTGGTGCAATTGCCATACAGGGCCAAAGCGTGGTCGGCGAGTTCAAAACCATGAGCCTGGGCTACCTTTTTTTGGCGCAATTCAATATCGGCATCGAAAAACTCCACCACCTGGCCGCAATCGAGGCACACCAGGTGGTCGTGGTGCTCGCCTTCGTTGAGTTCAAACACCGATTTCCCGGTTTCAAAGTGCTGACGCGCCAAAATGCCAGCTTGCTCGAACTGGGTAAGCACCCTGTACACTGTTGCCAGGCCAATATCGAGGTCTTCCTGAAGCAGCAGGCGGTATACGTCTTCAGCACTTAAATGCCGGTGCAAACCGTTTTGGAACAATTCCAGGATTTTCATGCGGGGGAGCGTGGCTTTCAGGCCCAGGCTTTTAAGATCACTGGCTGTTGTCATGAGTTGAACCCGATCGGGCATCTGTTGGCGGTAAGTGGCTTATGATAACGTCTTTGATGAAGATTGACTGAATCTGCCTGACCACCCGAGTAAAAAACAATGTTTAAAAGCTGTTATCTGGGCTTGGCCCTTACAGGCCTGCTGTGTGCCTGTTCCTCTGCCCCCAAAAGCGAGCCGGGCATTTTAGACAAAGCGGCCAACTATGTCCCGTCTTTTGTAAAACCCTACAAGTTTGAAATACAGCAAGGCAACTTTATCAGCCAGGATGAGGTAAGTCGCCTTCAGGCTGGAATGAGCAAAGAGCAAGTGCGCTTTATTCTGGGCACACCGCTGCTCACCGATGCCTTTCACGAAAACCGCTGGGATTACGTATTCCGCGTGCTAAAACCCAATGGTGAGGTGGTGCAGTCGCGCTACTCCGTGGTGTTTGAAAACGAGCAACTTACCCAGTTTGGTGGTGAAAACATTCCTGCAAGCCAATACCAGTCCAAAAAACTGGATGCCGCGCAGCAAGAAATTGCCCCTTCGGCAGAAAAGCCTTCCGAAGAAGCGCCGCCTGCTGTGCCATAAACGCTGCACACGCATGCAAACCCACAAAGAGTCTGGAAAAAACATGAGCACACCTTCAACACAAACCAGTAGCCCGCCCATCAAATTTGCGATTGCCGGTGCCTCCGGCAGAATGGGCAAAACCCTGATAGAAGCCGTACTTGGAGCGCCCGACTGCTTGCTGCATGGCGCTTTTGACCAGCAACATTCCAGCTGGATAGGCAAAGATGCGGGCGACTTCATGGGCATTAAAACCGGAATTGAGGTGTCCGCAGACGCCATGCAGGCCTTAGCAGGCGCCGATGTTCTCATCGACTTCACCCGCCCGGAGGGCACCCTGGAGCACCTTGCAGCCTGCAAAAGCCATCGGGTAAAAGCCGTGATTGGCACCACAGGATTTACCCCCATACAACTGGAAGAATTAAACCAGTTTGCCAAAGAAACTGGGTCGCTTGTGTGGTCGCCCAACATGGCAGTGGGCGTGAACGCCACCTTTAAACTGCTGGAAGTGGCTGCGCGACATACTGGCCGAAGGCTACGACAT
>JAAURO010000016.1 GCA_012032215.1 Limnobacter sp. | reverse complement strand
GCTTGTCTGCTAGGGGTTACGGCTCGTGTTGAAGCAGCATGTGAACAGGAGGCCTTGCTGCCCTGTTCACACAACAGGGGGCAAAGACAGAACTCAACAGCACAAATGTCAACGAGTGCTGTGGCCATGCAGGAGTCCTTCTTTGGCAAGTTGCTTTTGCACATCACAGTCTTCGGCATCCTAATCTTCCGTTCATCAGCTGACGTTGCCAAGTACAAGAACCTGTTGGACGAAGCCACATTCTATGATAAGCAATGGAATGCTACATGGGAGGGACAAGTCCGACCGTCAGAGCAAGAAAAGACAAAGTGAGCTCATGGACGTTCACGCCTACTCAAATTGCAAGCTGATTGATCATAGTGATCATCTTGTGACCAGCTGTGCTCAGACAGCGTGGGCTTGCACACAAGTATGCACACAAGCATGCACACAAGGCCCACACGAAGATCTACAGTCGCCATTTGCGCTGCTTATGCAGCTGTAATCAGCCATGGCTTGTTTCCACGTGGTGCAGCGATCGTTCGCTCATGAATGTGCCCTTTAAGCTGGCCGATGAAACCCTGAATCAAACCTTTCTGGAACAGGCTGCCGAACGTGGTTTGGTGCAACTCAAGGGCCACAAATCGGTGGGCGGCATGCGGGCCTCGCTCTACAACGCCATGCCCATGGAAGGTGTGCAGGCACTCGTGGGTTTCATGCGCGATTTTGAAAAAAGAGGTGGCCTGATGGCCGACAAACCCACTGCCAACAATGCCAGCAACACCAACGCTGACACCAACGCCAACCGCAGCGCCAAGCATGCTGACATCGCCAATGGCTTGGGTGTGTACCGCGCTCAAATCGATGCACTCGATGGGCACATCTTGCAGCTTTTGAATCGGCGTGCCGGCCTGGCTCAAAAAATTGGTGAACTCAAGGCGCAGGTGGATGCCCCTGTTATGCGCCCCGAGCGCGAGGCCCAGGTGCTCGATACCCTGATTCAAGCCAATGCCGGGCCTTTGCGGGCTTCTCATGTGCAAGTGGTTTTCAAGGAAATCATGTCGGCTTGCCGTGCCCTGGAAAGCCGCATTGAAGTGGCTTTTTAGGCCCGCTGGGCACTTACAGCGAACAGGCTGTGTGGCGGTTTTTTGGGCATTGCATCGAGGCCAGACCTGTTGAAAGCATTGAAGAAGCCTGTCGTTTGGTGCAGGCGGGCCAAACCGATTACGCCGTGGTTCCTGTCGAAAACTCCACCGAAGGATCGGTGGCCAGAACGCTGGATGCACTGGTGGCTTCCAGCTTGCTGATTTGTGGTGAAGTGCAGTTGGCCGTGCAGCACCAGTTGCTCACCAGCCACGGCACCTTGGATCAGGTGCAAAAAGTGTGTGCCCACCCGCAAGCACTGGCGCAGTGTCGCAATTGGTTGCGGCAATACGCAGCGCATTTGCAGCAGGAAGCTGTGTCCAGCAATGCAGCGGCAGCCCAAATGGCCCAGGCCGACCCCACCATTGCCGCCATTGCAGGCCAGGCTGCACGCGAGCGTTACCAGTTGCAGGCCTTCCAGGAGCACATTCAGGACGATGCCAACAACACCACCCGTTTTTTGGTGTTGGGCATGCAGAAAACAGGCCGCAGCGGACGCGACAAAACCTCGCTGGTGGCCTCTGTGAACAACCAGCCCGGCGCTGTGTACAAAATGCTGGAACCCTTTAACGAGCAGAATGTGTCGCTTACCCGGCTGGAGAGTCGCCCCGCCAAAAACGGGTTGTGGGAATACAATTTTTTCATCGATTTGCAAGGCCACGAAACCGACCCGCAAGTGGCGCAGGCCATTCAAGGCCTGTCGGAACGGGCCACATTTTTACGAATTTTAGGATCTTACCCTTCGGCACACACCCCATGAATCCATTGACCCGGCACGCACCCGATTTTATTCGCCAGATTGCACCTTATACCGCGGGCAAGCCCATCTCGGAAGTAGTGCGCGAACTCGGGCTAGACCCCGCACGCGTGGTTAAACTGGCCTCAAACGAAAACCCCCTGGGCATTGGCTTCAAAGCCCTGCAGGCCATAGAAAGCCAGCTGGCCGGGCTTGGCCGCTACCCCGATTCCAACGGGTTTTCGCTTAAGCAGGCCCTGGCTGCCAAACACAGCGTGGCTGCCGGGCAAATTACACTCGGTAATGGCTCGAACGACATTCTTGAGCTTGCTGCCAAAGTGATGCTGACTGCCGGTAGCAATGCGGTGTTTTCCCAGTACGCGTTTGCGGTGTATGCCCTGGCCGCCCAAGGGTGTGGTGCGCAGGCGCATGTGGTGCCTGCCTTGAACCATGGGCACGATTTGCCCCGTTTTCTGCAAGCAATCGACACCCACACCCGCGTGGTGTTTATTGCCAATCCCAACAACCCCACCGGTACTTTTTTGCAGGCCGATACATTGCTTGCCTTCTTGAAACACGTGCCGTCTGATGTATTGGTGGTACTGGATGAAGCATACAACGAGTACTTGCCACCCGCGCTGCAATACGATTCCACGCAGTGGGTAGAGCGCTTTCCGAACCTGCTGGTTTCGCGCAGTTTTTCCAAGGCACATGGCCTGGCGGGTTTGCGTGTCGGGTATGCGGTATCCTCGCTGCCCGTGGCCGATTTACTGAACCGCGTGCGGCAGCCCTTTAATGTAAATGCCCTTGCTTTGGCGGCGGCACAGGCCAGTCTGGCCGATCACGCGCATTTGCAAAAAACCTGTGCGCTTAACGCAGCAGGCTTGGTGCAGCTTGCCCATGGGATTTCGAAAATTAACTTGAACTACGTGCCTTCGGTAGGCAATTTTGTGCTATTCAATGTGTTGCCCCAACCCCTCACAAACCCGGCAAGCCACGATGTCCAGGTTGCCGATGCGGGCCAAAAAGTGTTTGCAGCCCTTCAGGCCTTGGGGGTTATTGTTCGGCCTGTTGGCGCATATGGCTTGCCCGAGTGGTTGCGGGTATCGGTTGGGCTGCCCGAAGAAAACACGGCGTTTTTGCAGGCATTGCCCAAGGCGTTGGAATTGGCACTCAATTAATGTGTGGTTCATTGATTGCGTGCGGGTTCAATACAAGGAAAAACCATGCACCAAAAAATCTCGGGTTTTGTAAGGGGTTTAACAACTCTTCCCGATTTGATGAACAAGGCCCCAAGACGGCCTGTTTCAGGCGTCCATTTCAACGAAATCATGTTTGAACGTTTGCTTGTCATTGGTACTGGCCTGATCGGAGGTTCTGCGTGCGCCAAAGCCCGCGAAAAACACTTGGCTGCGCGCATTCTGGGATATTCCAGGCCGGTGGAAAGTGCACATGAAGCCCAAAGGCTAGGGCTTGTCGATGAGTGCCTGCCAGAATCACCCACTGCCGAGCAGCTTGCAGGCGTGTGCGCGGTGCTGCTGGCCATGCCGGTTGGTCAGTATGCCGAGGTGCTTAAAGCGCTTTTGCCCAATTTGCCCCACGATTGCCTGATTTTCGATGCAGGCAGCACCAAGGGCAATGTCCAACACACCGTTGACAAACTGAGCGCGGAGTTTCCCGATACGCAATTGGAAAAACGATTTGTTGGTTCACACCCGATTGCAGGCAGCGAGCGTAGTGGTCCGGCAGCGGCCCAGGCTGATTTGTTCGAAGGCAAAACCTGCTTTGTTTCTCCTGGGCCCCAAGCGGATTCCTGGCGCGTTGCTCAGGTAACAAAGTTCTGGAAGGCTGCGGGTGCTACTGTGCGCAGCATGCCCGCTGAAGAACACGACCACATGTTTGGCGCAGTCAGCCACTTGCCGCATTTGCTGGCTTTTGCCTATGTGGGAGGCTTACTTGGTGTGGGCACTGGAAATCGTCCCTATTCAGCCAGCGCAGCCTTAGAACCAGCCGTTCAGTTATTCAGCCGCATTGCTGCCAGTTCGCCCGCCATGTGGGTAGACATTTTTCAGGCCAATAAGGCCGTGGTGTTGGATTCCTTAAATGATTTTGAGCACAGCTTGCACGCGCTTTCAATGGCCATTGAAAACCAGCATAAAACCGGGCTTGCCCTGTTGCTGGCAAAAGCGGGCAGCTACCGCGCACGCTGGAAAGCCGATCCGGTTGGCCTGAACGAGCGGGCGCAGGTGTTGGGCGAACAAAGCCGTTTGCCGCGCCTGGTGGCCTGTGCCTATGTCAACAGTTTACTGCGTACTCGGCACAGCAGAAAATTCATGCTAGAGGGCGGTGGCGGATTTCGGGATTTTTCCCGAATTGCCGCCTATACCACGCCCACTTGGGTTGAGGACTGCCTGGAAAACAAGCAAGTCGTTTTGACAGAGCTGGCTGGGTTTAAAAACAGTGTTTCGGCGATTAAACAAGCCATTCAAGACGACCAGCAAGAAACCCTTTATGCTCTTTTGAACAACGTATCCGCGGCCCGCAAGGCCTGGCCTATTGCAGAGTAAGTCCCCATGAGTCACAACAACACCCTGGAATTTCTGGCCGGCGCCAGTTCTGCCCTGCAAGGCAGGGCGCGTGTACCCGGCGACAAATCCATTTCCCACCGCGCCATCATGCTGGGTGCCATTGCCCATGGCACCACCCACATTACCGGCTTTCTGGAAGGAGAAGACTCCCTGTGCACCATGCATGCCTTTCGCGCCATGGGTGTTGCCATTGAAGGGCCGGAACAAGGCCGCGTTACCGTGTACGGTGTGGGTCTGAAGGGCCTGAAAAAGCCACACCACGCACTCGATTGCGGCAACTCCGGCACCGCCATGCGCTTGCTTGCCGGGTTGTTGGCCGGGCAAGACTTTGCCAGCACCTTGGTGGGCGATTCCAGTTTGTCCAAGCGGCCCATGAAACGGGTAATCGACCCCATCGGGCAAATGGGCGCCAAAATAACTGCCAGTACAGGGGGCAGGCCACCTTTGCACATTCCCGGCAATACCGCCTTGCATGCCCTGCATTACCAGTTGCCCATGGCCTCTGCCCAGGTAAAAAGCAGTGTGCTCCTGGCCGGCCTGTATGCCAATGGCCAAACCGTGGTAACCGAACCCGCTGTCACCCGCGATCACACCGAGCGCATGCTGCGCGCCTTTGGCGTGCAAGTGGTCAGCGAAGGTCGTACTGTGCGCCTGCTGGGTGGGCAGTCTTTGCATGCCTGCAATATCAATGTGCCCTCAGACATTTCTTCTGCCGCGTTTTTTATGGTGGCTGCGTCGATTGCCGGGCAAGCCGACATCACCCTCGAACATGTAGGCATGAACCCCACCAGAACCGGCGTGATTGATATTCTCCGGCTGATGGGTGCAAAGATTGATGTTTTCAATGCACGCGAGGTTGGCGGCGAACCCGTAGCCGATTTGCGAGTACGCAATGCCCCCTTGAAAGGCATTGTGATACCCGAAGAACTGGTGCCACTGGCCATTGATGAATTCCCCGTGCTGCTTGTGGCCGCCGCCAATGCGCAAGGCCAAACCGTTCTGACTGGCGCAGAAGAACTACGCGTTAAAGAATCCGACCGGATTGCGCTCATGGCGCAAGGGTTGCAAGCCTGCGGCGTGCAGGCAAAGCCCACCCCGGATGGCATGGTTATCGAAGGGCTTGGGCACGAGCCTGGCCTGCGCTACGAGGCCACCCACATAGACTGTCAGGGCGATCACCGCATTGCCATGGCCTTTGTGGTGGCAGCCCTGCGTGCACGCGGTGTGATGCGCATACAAGGCGCTCAAACAGTTGCCACTTCTTTTCCGGGGTTTGTAGAACAGGCCGCAGGTTTGGGGATGCAGGTTCGTGCCCACCAACCCCCAGGCGGGCCGAAATAATGACACATTCGGACAAGTAAACCAAGGAAGTACGTATGGAACCTCTCCTGGAATCACAAATACCCATCATTGCCATTGACGGTCCAACGGCTTCCGGCAAAGGCACTGTGGCCGCACGTGTGGCGCAGGCTCTGCATTTTAATTACCTGGACAGCGGAGCCCTTTACCGTGTGCTGGCAGTCGATTTTCTGCAGCGCGGTTTAAACCCCGATAACCCAGACCAGCTTGCACAGGCGGGCAAGCTGGCTCTTGATTTGCCCGTGCAGTTTACTGCCCAAGGGGTTTTTCTGGCCGGGCACAACGTAAGCACGCTGATTCGCACGGAAGAGGCCGGGGCCATGGCCTCGCGGCTGGCTGTTCACCCACCCGTGCGTCAAAATCTGCTGCAACGCCAGCGCGATTTTTTGCAAACGCCAGGACTGGTTGCCGATGGCCGCGATATGGGATCGGTGGTGTTTCCACAAGCCGGGCTGAAGGTGTTCCTGACCGCCAGTCCGCACATACGCGCCCAGCGCCGGTTTAACCAGCTGCAAGAGCGCGGTCTGCCTGCCGCTTTCGACACCCTGCTGCACGATCTGCAAGAACGCGACCGGCGCGATTCCGGGCGTGCAGTGGCTCCGCTCAAACCTGCCCACGACGCCCGCCTGCTCGATTGTTCCGCGCTTGGCGTCGAAGAAGTGGTTCAAACCATATTGGCATGGTATGTACAGCATGCAGAGCAAGGCGCGGCTAAATAAATGCTTGAGTATCAAGCGGAATTTTGCTATTCTTTCCCCTTTCGTGGGTGCTGGCAATCGGGTCAGTGCCTTTTTTAAACTCCACCCTGTTTCAGCAGTGGTGTGTTTTCCTCCAGAGAATATGTCTACAACCACAAGCAACCCTGAAAGTTTTGCGGCGCTTTTTGAAGAAAGCCTGTCGAAAAAAGAAATGCGCATTGGCGAAGTAATTACCGCCGAAGTAGTGCGTGTTGATTACAACTACGTAGTTGTCAATGCTGGCCTGAAGTCAGAAAGCTACGTTCCCATTGAAGAATTCAAAGACGACCAGGGCAAGCTGGAAGTCGAAAACGGCGATTTCGTCTCTGTTGCCATTGAAGCCCTCGAAGACGGCTATGGCGAAACACGCCTCTCGCGCGACAAAGCCAAGCGCCTGTCTGCCTGGTTGTCCCTGGAGCAGGCCCTGGAATCTGGCGAGCTGGTGAGCGGAGCCATTACCGGCAAGGTAAAAGGCGGTCTCACGGTTATGGTCAACAGCATTCGTGCTTTCCTGCCTGGTTCACTGGTCGATGTGCGTCCTGTCAAAGACACCACTCCCTACGAAGGCAAAACACTCGAATTCAAGGTTATCAAGCTCGATCGCAAGCGCAACAACGTGGTGCTGTCACGCCGTGCCGTGGTCGAGGCCACCATGGGCGAAGAGCGCAACAAACTCCTGTCAACCCTGCAAGAAGGTTCAGTGGTCAGGGGCGTTGTGAAAAACATCACCGATTATGGCGCATTCGTGGATTTGGGCGGCATCGATGGCCTGTTGCACATCACCGATTTGGCCTGGCGTCGTGTTCGTCACCCCTCCGAAGTATTGGCGGTGGGCGATGAAATCGATGCAAAAGTGCTCAAGTTCGATCAAGACAAAAACCGCGTGTCACTGGGTGTGAAGCAGCTTGGCGAAGACCCATGGGTCGGCCTGTCACGCCGTTATCCAGCCGAAACACGCCTGTTCGGCAAGGTTACCAACATTACCGATTACGGTTCTTTCGTTGAAGTGGAACAGGGTATTGAAGGCTTGGTGCACGTTTCTGAAATGGACTGGACCAACAAAAACGTGGATCCCAAAAAAGTGGTTACTTTGGGCGATGAAGTCGAAGTCATGGTTCTGGAAATCGACGAAGACCGCCGCCGTATCAGCTTGGGCATGAAGCAATGCCTGGCCAATCCATGGGAAGATTTCTCCACCAGCTTCAAGAAAGGCGACAAGGTTACCGGTGCCATCAAGTCCATCACGGATTTCGGCGTATTCATTGGTCTGCCTGGTGGTATCGATGGTCTTGTGCATCTGTCCGACCTCTCCTGGAACGAAACCGGCGAAGAAGCCGTGCGTCGCTTCAAGAAAGGCGATGAACTGGAAGCCCTGGTTCTTGCCATCGACACCGAGCGCGAACGTATCAGCCTGGGTATCAAGCAGCTTTCTGGCGATCCTTTCACCGTATTTGCCTCATCCAACGATCGTGGCAGCATGGTAACAGGCAAGGCCAAATCAGTAGATGCCAAAGGCGTAGTGGTTGATTTGGGCGACGACATAGAAGGCTATCTGCGTGCCTCTGAAATTTCTCCAGAGCGCGTTGAGGACGCCCGCAACGTCTACAAAGAAGGCGATGATGTAACCGCCATGGTTGTCAACATCGACCGTAAAACGCGTTCCATCAGCCTGTCCATCAAGGCCAAAGATCAGGTCGATACCGACGATGCTCTCAAGAAAATTGCGGAAGAAAGCGCGGGTTCTGCAGGCACCACTAGTTTGGGTGCACTGCTTAAAGCCAAGCTGGACAACCAGTAATTTCATCGAAGTAGTGGGGTGCCTCCTTTTGGGGGGCGCCCCTTTTCATGTATAGAATTCGGCAAGATTATGACAAAATCAGAACTTATCAAGCAGCTTGTCAAACGCTTTCCCAAATTACCTGTGCGCGACACCGATTTTGCAGTTAAAAGCATACTCGACACCATGTCTGCTTCGCTGTCAGAAGGTCAGCGCATTGAAATCCGTGGTTTTGGCAGTTTTTCCCTGACTTGCCGCCCTGCGCGCATTGGCAGGAACCCCAAATCCGGAGAAAAGGTCATGGTGCCCGAAAAGCGTGTGCCGCACTTTAAGCCCGGCAAAGAGCTTAGAGAGCGAGTTGATTTATACTCCAAAGGCACAAGCTAACACCTTGGTCTTGCGGTGAGCCCAATGTCACACCGGTGAGGCCATCGGTGTGCATATAATCCACAAGGGGGCGCACTTGAAATTCATCTATTGGTTCATCCGAATCATTCTTTTTCTGATTGTTCTCACTTTTTCTGTTCGTAACACAGAAGCCGTTGTTATCCGCTGGTTACCCGGTCTGGAAGTGCAGATGCCTTTGGTCGTAGCGCTGCTTTTGGCTTTTATACTGGGGGTGCTGTGTGCCCTGTTTATTGTGTCGCCCTCGTGGATGCGCGCCAAACGCAGCAGCGGTCAGGCCCAAAAGGCGCTGGTTCGTCTGGAAAAAACACACGCCGAATACATCGAGCAATACCCTGCCAGCAGGCAGAATGCCACGCTGTCCACACAGCCGCCCGTATTGTCCGTGGGGCCTACGCATGGAATTTGAAACCTGGTGGCTGGTTCTTGTACCCATTGTGTTCAGCCTTGGGTGGGTGGCTGCTCGTCTGGAAACGCGTGGCAGGCAAGAAGCAGAAGACGGTCTGCCTTCCTCCTGTTTTAAGGGCGTTAACTTTTTACTCAGTGAACAGCCCGATAAAGCCATTGATGCCTTTCTGGAAGTTGCCGCTGTTGATATCAACACCGTTGAGCTGCATTTTGCGCTGGCCAGCCTGTTTCGTAAAAAAGGCGAAATCGATCGCGCTATTCGAGTGCACCAGTTTCTGAGTACCCGCGAGCAAATTGCAGTGTCTGATCGCGAACGCGCCACATTTGAACTGGGCATAGACTTCTTGAGAGCGGGTATCCTGGATCGTGCCGAATCTGCGTTCGTCAGTCTGGCTAACACGACACTCAAAGCCAAGGCTGCACTACGCCTTCTTGAACTGTACGAACTTGAAAAAGCATGGACTAAAGCCATTGCCCAAGCACATACATTGCAAGAGATGAAGGCTCCCGTGCCTTTGTCCAGAATTGCACATTTTACTGTGAATTGGCACATATCCCCTTGCAGCAGAAAAACTTTCCAGAGGCCACACAGCACCTTCAACAGGCCCTTGCTGCCGATCCAGCTTCGGTGCGTGCCTGCCTGATGTTGGGTGAAATTTATTTTGCGCAAGGCCAGTTTCAAAAAGCGCTCGAACAGTGGCGCACTGCCGAAGATCAAAATCCCTGGTACCTGCCCCTCATCGGTCGACAAATGTGGGAAGCGTTTCTGGCTTTGGGCCAGGAACAGGCCGGCATCGAACAACTGGACAAATACTGTCAGCAATATCCCTCCATTGATTTACTCATGGTGTTGGTAAATGCTGTAGAAACCACTCAGGGCAAATCTGCTGCCTTTGATTTGCTGCGCGCTGAAGTGCGCAAAAGACCCAGCTTGCTGGGGCTGGACAAACTGCTGGAATGGCAACTGGCAGGCGCCCTGGAAGACGAACGCATACAAGACCTGGCCCTTATTCGCGAACTCATTGCGCGCCACACCCAAAGACTGGAGCGCTACCGTTGCCAGTCTTGCGGGTTTCAGGCCAAGCAGTTTTATTGGCAGTGTCCGGGCTGTGCGCACTGGGATTCCATTGTTCCAAGGCGTTCAGAAGAACTCGATTTTTACCCCGTAGCACAAGACAGCAAAAAGGCAGCAGCTTGAACATGTTGTACAGCATAGAAAAATTCTCCAAAGCGCGTTTGTTGGTAGTGGGCGATGTCATGTTGGATCGCTACTGGTTTGGCGATGCGCAGCGCATATCCCCCGAGGCACCTGTGCCTGTGGTGCTTGTCGGAAAAACCGAAGAACGCATGGGAGGTGCCGCCAACGTGGCCATTAATGCCCGCTCCCTGGGGGCACAAGTGTGTTTGCTGGGTGTGGTGGGTAAAGACGAACCCGGCAATACCTTGCGCACCCTGCTGGAGCAAAGCGGCGTCACCGCAAAATTGCTGGAAGATCCTGCCTGTCCCACCACCGTGAAGTTGCGTGTTATTGCTCGCCAGCAACAAATGCTGCGCATCGACTTCGAAGACAAGCCCACCGAGGAACATCTGTCCATGACGATGGAGCTTTTTCGGCAGGAACTGGAAAAGCACGATCTGGTGGTGTTTTCAGATTACGGAAAAGGTGGCCTTGAAAATATTTCAGAAATGATTCAGTGTTGTGCGCGTGCGGGTAAAACCACGCTGGTTGACCCAAAAGGCGACGACTACGAACGCTACCGCGGCGCAACGCTACTTACCCCGAATCGGGCTGAGTTTCGGCAAGTAATGGGCTCGTGGAAAAGCGAACAGCAACTTGCGGAAAAAGCCCAAAGCCTGCGCGAGCAACTGGATGTGTCCGCTTTGCTGATTACTCGATCGGAAGAAGGCATGAGCCTTTTTACTGCAGAAGGGGAGTGGCATGTAAAAGCCGATGCGCGTGAGGTGTTTGATGTTTCAGGTGCAGGCGATACAGTCATCGCTACCCTGGCATGTGCGCTGGCTGCCGCATGCACTCTGCCCGAAGCCATGCATTTGGCCAACAAGGCTGCCGGTGTGGTGGTGGGCAAGTTGGGTACAGCCGTGGTGCTGCCCACAGAGCTGCTACAATCGGCGCCAGTTTCATGAAACGCACAGCAGGATACAGCTTATGAAAAAAGTCATCGTTACCGGTGCGGCCGGTTTTATTGGCAGCAATCTTGTTAAAGCGCTCAATGAGAAAGGTATTACCGACATTATTGCCGTAGACAACCTGACCCAAGGCGACAAATTCCACAATCTGGTCGATTGCGAAATCAGTGATTTTCTGGACAAAAACGATTTTCTGCAATTGGTGCAAAGCCATGCACTGGGCCCCGTAGATGCCATTTTTCACGAAGGCGCATGCTCGGATACCATGGAGCACAATGGCCAGTACATGATGAACAACAACTTTCGTTACACGGTTGAGCTGTTCGACTGGGCGCAGCAGGCGGGCATTCCCTTTTTGTATGCCTCTTCAGCGGCGGTGTATGGGGGCAGCACTGAATTTGTGGAATCGCGCGAAGTGGAAAAACCACTGAATGTCTACGGTTACAGCAAGTTCTTGTTCGACCAGGTATTACGCCGTCGCTTTGCTGAAGGTTTAAAGGCACCCGTGTTTGGCTTTCGCTATTTTAATGTGTACGGCGATCGTGAGCAGCACAAAGGACGCATGGCTTCGGTAGCGTTTCACAACTACAACCAGTTTCAGGAAACCGGCAAAGTGAAGTTGTTTGGTGCTTACGGTGGTTACGAGGCAGGTTGCCAAAAGCGCGACTTCGTGTCTATAGAAGATGTGGTGCGCGTTAATTTGCATTTCCTTGGGCAAGCACAGTCTTTGTCGGGGGTGTACAACCTCGGAACAGGCAAGGCTCAAACCTTTAACGAGGTTGCCTTGGCAGTTTTAAATGCCTTGCGTACTTCGCAAGGTTTACAAGCGCTTGCCTTGCAAGACGCTGCGGAGCAAGGGCAAATTGAATACATTCAATTTCCACAGGCATTGGTGGGCAAGTACCAGTGTTTTACGCAAGCCAATATTCAGAAACTGCGCACTGCAGGATACGCCGCGCCTTTTTTGGGCGTGGAAGAGGGCGTTGCACGCTACATTGCACGGCTCATCAAAATGGAACACATTGAATGCGCAAGTGTTTAATAAAAAGGTTCAGAATAAAACTGCGTTTAAGTTGAGGTTTTGTGGAAAGTACGTAATTTTTTCTTGCAGAACGGAAGCTGCCCTACGGGCACATTCAAAATAATTTAATTTTGTTGAAACTTATTTGTAGTAGAGGCCACTCACTAATGTTGATCGTGCTTCGGCCTCTTGAACCGAGGCGCCCTTCAAGTTGGTCCAGCCGCCCGGTTGGCGCCTTTGTGGGGTAGGTCAGCGGGCTTGGTTATTCGCCTGCGTGTCTTTTTTTTGAGGCCCAGCGCGTTTTCCAAGCGTCTCTGTCTCCTCAAGCCCTGCTTAGGCCCGCTTCCTGCGGGCCTTTTTTATGGGGCCCGAGGGCGCCGGACGCCGAACACGCGGGTCTGGGCGGTCTGCCGCGAAAGAGAGGATCAGGACACATGGCGAAAGTCATCGGAATCGACCTTGGCACCACCAACTCGTGCGTGGCCGTCATGGAGGGCACCAAGCCCAAGGTGCTGGAGAACTCTGAGGGGGCCAACACCACACCGTCCATTGTCGCATTTACCGAGGACGGCGAGCGCCTCGTCGGTCTG
>JAAURO010000015.1 GCA_012032215.1 Limnobacter sp. | reverse complement strand
TGAAGGGGTGAAGTCGGTTAAAAACAGCATTCAAGTAAGCAAAAAGTAAGAGGCAGCATGAATTGACAACGGTTTTGGCAGGGTCGCTGCCTGCATCAAGGTCGATTGTAAGACAATTCTTACAGTCGGCCTTTTGTTTTGGCAGTAGAATCGGGCTAGGTGTTTATTTATGAAGGAAGGTAGGGTAGTGTTACAAGGGCAACCGTCGATTTCAAGTATCCGTATTGTCTTGGTGGAAGATCGTCCGCAAATGCTAAAGCTTTTGGAAGAAATGTTAAACGCGATCGATGGAGTCGAGATCGTTGCCACGGCAGCCTCTGAAACCACTGGCCTGGAGGCCTTGCAGTCCAGCCGCCCGGATTTGGCAATTATTGATTTGGAGCTGGGTGATGGCAACGGCCTTAATATTCTGAAGTCCTGGTATGGTCAGGGCACGGCCAACAAAAAAGTCGAGATCGTGGTGTTTTCCAATTACGCGAATGTGGTTATTCAAAAGCGCTGCATTGCCCAAGGCGCGACCGCTTTTTTCGACAAGTCTTTTCAACTGGACGAGCTCCTTGAGTTTGTGAAGCAGAAAACTCAAAGGGCTTAAACCCCGCAAGAATATTCCTACGTTTCAATCGGCTTTGTCGGACAGTAGCAGCCAGGCAATTTCCTTAAAGTGAACTGCATGGAAACGCATCACGGTTTTACGCGTTACCCAATATCACACACAAACCGGTTTCTTTAAGGAGATTTACCATGAAAAAGACGCTTATATACACACTGATTGCTTCTGGTTTTGCGTTGGCCTCTGCCCAGGCCGTTTATGCTGCCGGTATTTCGGCAGAAGCCCAAGTCAACAGCCACGAGTCAGCACCTACCTCGAAGCCGCTTGCCCGCGATGCCCAGCAAGGAATTACTGCCGGGAAAGGCAGGACTGACGTGGGCCAGTTCATGGACGATGCAACCATTACTGCCCAAGTGAAAGTCGCATTTGCTCAAGACGAATTGGTTCGTGCTTTGAATATTAACGTGGAAACCAAAAATGGAGTGGTTATTCTTACGGGCGACAGTGCTCGCGAAGCGGAAATTAAACGAGCGGAAGAACTGGCTTTAAACGTTGAGGGTGTGAAGTCTGTTGAGAACGGCATACTTGCAATCGAAAGTTCTGCAGACAACTCAAATGCAGACAGTTCGGTGGGGCAGTTTTTTAAAGACACCGCAATTACCACCAAAGTAAAGGCCGCTTATGCCACAGACGATTTGGTGAGTGCCATGCATATTGGGGTAGAAACTGAAAATGGCTCGGTTATTTTGACTGGAGAAGGTTCTTCTGATGCAGAGAAAGACCGCGCCCAGGAGATTGCCATGGCTGTGGAAGGCGTAAAGTCTGTGAAAAACAGCATTGTGGTGAAAGCGGAATAAAAATCACTGCGAAAACCACCACGCACAATCGCAGCGCGGTTTCCTTGGAGGTGCCAGTACCCTCCCCCTAAACCGATCTGGCACCTCGCGCCAAGCCCTTTCAAAGGGCTTGGCGTTTTTTTGGTGCTTGTTATAACAGAACAAAAGAAAAAGGCCCACATTGCTGTGAGCCTTTGTACACTTGGTGGCGAATCAGGGACTCGAACCCCGGACCTGCGGATTATGATTCCGTCGCTCTAACCAACTGAGCTAATTCGCCGAAGTCCAATAGTATAACGGAGGCCGGGATAAAAAAAAGTATTTTTTAAAGGTTTTGCATGCGCCAAGTTTGGTACTTAAAGGCCAATAAAGCACCTGCCACTATGCTGCCGGTCACCACATACGAACTGACCGACAAAGTGCTGACGCCACTCAGGCCTTGTCCAATGGTGCAACCCAACCCAAAAACTCCGCCGGTGCCCATCAGCACGCCCCCGATCAGGTGGTTGGCCATGTCTTCTGTGCCTGAAAACGACTCCCAGCGAAATTGCTTGCCCATCACGGCAGAGCAGGCAGAGCCAAAAACCACACCCAGGCAAACCACTACGCCCACGGTCAAGACTGAACGGGTGTCCGAGTAGTACATCAGCCATTCCAGAATGTGGGCATAAGGCGCCACAAAACTCAGGGCATCGGGGCGGGTGCCCGAGTAGCTGCCGAGGTAGGCTGGCTCCAGGGTATTTGGGTGTTCTGCCACACAAGCCAGGCCAAACATAAGTGCCCAAGCGGCAAGGGCGCACAGGCCAATACCTGCACCACCCACCACTACTTGGGCATTTCTGCCGGCTTTGCGGGCAAACACCCAGGCTGCAAGCGCAAGCGGAATGCCAAATTGAATGATGCGCTGTAACGTGGTGTTGCTGCTTAACAGGCTGGGCAAATAGCCACCAGCAGGTAAATTAATACGAATCGGGTCTAGAAAATGGGCCCGGAATACCCCAGTAACACCTTTGAGTGCGGCATAGGCGGACACACCCAGGACCAGGAAAACGCAGAGAGATTTTAAATTGCCTGCGCCCAGGCGAACCAGGGTTTTGCTGCCACAGCCAGAGGCCAAAACCATGCCCACACCAAATATGAAACCGCCCGCAACGCCCGACAACCAGGCCCACGAGTGAGCCAGGTACAACGTGTTTTCAAGGGGCGCTGCCCCACACCACAGCGAGTACCTGAACACCAAAAGTGCATACGGCGATGGCCAATGTCCACATGCGTAGCCGATTAAAGTTTTGGAAATAGAAGGCATCTGCCACCGCGCCCATGGTGCAAAAGTGCGTTTTCTGGGCAATGGCGCCAAAAGCCAATCCTATGCCCAATGCGCACCACAGCACGTTTTGCCTAAGGGATTCGAGTTGGGTTTCATCCATGTGAGGGGCTGCAAAAGTGGGTTTGTCAGAGGGGTATTCTATCTGGTTGGCTGCGATTTTGCTGTGTTTGAGGCCCTCACGTTCTCTACACGGACAGCAGTTCCAGCAGATCTGCCTCAAGTTGCACTTGCAACGTTTGCGAAAGCAGGTTTGGCCCATACACCAGCAGGCTGTCTTCCACCCGATCTCCCAAGGTGGTAATTTTCGCAGCATGCACGCTTACTTTAAATTGCGCCAGCAAACGGGTAACCGAGTACAGCAGTCCGGTGCGGTCGGTGGCGCTAAAGGTAAGAATAAAGTGTTTGCCTTTGTCATCGGGCTTCAGTTCTACGGTAGGACGCACTGGAAAGCTTTTGGATTGCCGGGAAAGGCGTCCAAACACCGGTTCTTCCAGCGCAGCTGGTTGGCTCAGGCTGAGCGCCAGTTCTGCTTCTATACGCGCAAGCAATTCGCGGTGGCCTTCGTGATCGCATTCCAGCAGAAAAGAATCCAGTGCATAGCCATGGCTGGTGGTGTGAATCCTGGCATCCAGAATGCTCAGGTTGCGTTGGTTAAAATAGCCACAAATGCGGGCAAAAAGGTCTATCTGATCTCGGGTATACACCAGTACTTCACAGCCTTCGCCCAAGCTGGAAAGGCGTGCTTTAACCACTGGTGTTTCGGAGCATGTTCGCCAGTAAAGGTGGCGGGTTTGCCAGGCAATTTCGCTGGGGGTTTGGCGCAAAAAATAAGAAACCTCCAGTTGCCTCCACAGTGGGTCTTGCACATCGTTGGCCAGTGCATACAGGCGCAGCAAGCGTTTGGCTTCTTCTTGCCGCTCTGCCAGCAGTTCCCGCCCATCATCGCCAGTGGCATGGGTGAGGCGTTTCCGCGTTAATCGGTACAAGTCTTCGAGCAGCTTGCCTTTCCAGGCGTTCCACACCTTGGGGCTGGTGCCCCGAATGTCGGCCACAGTCAGCAAATACAGGGCTGTAAGCCTGCGTGGTGTTTGCACAATGTCCGCAAACTCATCAATGGTGGCCAAATCGGATAAATCCCGCTTTTGGGCAAATGTAGACATGGTGAGGTGGTGTCGCACCAAAAAAGCCAGCAACCCGGTTTGTTCAACGGACAAGCTGTGGTCTTTGCAAAACCTGCGCACATCGGTTTCGCCCAGCAAACTGTGATCGCCGCCTCGGCCTTTGGCAATGTCGTGAAACAGCGCTGCGATGTACAGCAACCAGTTGTCGGCGAAGTTGGCAATTAATTGACTGCAAAACGGGTATTCATGGGCATGCTCTGCCATGGTGAAGCGGCGCAGGTTGCGCACCACTGTCATGATGTGTTGGTCTACGGTGTACACATGAAACAAATCGTGCTGCATTTGCCCCACTATTTTTCGGAATACCGGCAAATAACGACCCAAAATGCCCATTTCATTCATGCGGCGCAGCTCGTGCACAATGCCACGGTCGGCCTTGAAAAACTCGATAAAAAGCTGGCGATTAACCGGGTCTCTGCGAAACCTGCTGTTAATGCGCACCCGGTGGTGCCACAGCGCCCGCAACAGACGGGCGGTCATGCCTTTCAAAAACGGATTTTGCTGCATCAGCACAAAAGCACGCAGCATGGCCGAGGGGCTTTGCTCGAATACCCTGTCCGAAGCGAGGTCCAGCAAATTGCCCTGAATTTGAAACTCGTCGTCCAGCGGCACGCACGGTACTTCTGAAGGAAAAATAGAGTTTTCGAGGTTTTGCAGCAAAATGGTGTTGAGCTGTAGCACTGCTTTAGCGGCCAGGTAGTACTTTTGCATCAGTTGTTCGCTGCTGCGCCGCGATGCAGTGGCTCTAAAACCCAACGACTCTGCCAGTTGAGTTTGAATGTCGTAAATCAGGCGGTCTTCGCGTCGCCCGGATAAAACATGCAACTGAAACCGGATTTTTTCCAGCATGCGTTGGTTGCGCCGCAGCTTGGCGGCTTCGTAAGGCGTAATCAGGCCGTTTTTGGCCATTTCCTGCCAGGAGTTGCCCTGCTTGGCGGCTTTGGCAATCCAGCTTAATACATGCAGGTCGCGCAGGCCGCCGGGCGAGTCTTTGCAGTTGGGTTCCAGGCTGTAAGGGGTTTCGTTAAACCGCGCATGCCGTTGTGCTTGTTCTAGCGCCTTGCGGCGGTAGAAGGCTTTGGGCTGCATTTGCTGGGCAAGCCGTTGTTCCAGGTTGGCAAACACCTCGGCGCAGCCACACAGCAAGCGGCTTTCCAGCAAGGCGGTTTGCACGCTGACGTCTTTTTGTGCTTCTTCAATGCATTCATTGATGCTGCGCACACTGTGCCCGATTTCCAGGCCAATGTCCCACCCGCTGGTGCAAAAATTCTCTACGCAGGCAATGTCAGCCTCAGAGAGGCTGTCTTTCACCAGCACCAGCACGTCCACATCGGAATACGGAAACAACTCGCCCCGCCCATACCCACCAACAGCGGTCAGGGCAAAGTAGGCCGGCATTCCGGTCAGTTTCCAGATTTGTTGCAAAGCGTTGTCTACACTGGCTGCGCGCACGCGCAAAGCCAGTTCCACCTGGGTGTACCGGCTGTGCGCATCAAGCGGGGTTAGCCAGTGCGCGGATTGGGATTTTAACGCCTCGCGAATGGCGGTTTTTTCAGCACTGAGCAATCAGGTTGTCCGGCTTGGCTGAGCAGGCTTTGGTGGTGTGCCTTGCGAAACCGTAAGTACTTCATAGCCATCGTCGGTAACCAGCACGGTGTGTTCCCATTGGGCGGACAAACTGTGGTCTTTGGTGACGATGGTCCAGCCATCGGGCATTTCCTTGATGTGGCGCTTGCCAATATTCAGCATGGGTTCGATGGTGAAAATCATGCCTTTTCGCAAGGTTAAACCAGTACCGGGTTGCCCAAAGTGCATCACATGGGGGGGTTCGTGAAAGGTGGTGCCTATGCCGTGGCCGCAGAATTCGCGCACAACCGAATAGCCCACGCCTTCTGCAAAGGTTTGAATGGCGTAACCTATGTCGCCCAGCGTGGCCCCGGGCCGCACCTGTTCTATGCCCCGCCACATGGCTTCGAAGGTAAGCTGGCAAAGGCGGCGGGCGGCAATAGAGCCTTCACCTACGATAAACATGCGGCTGGTGTCGCCGTGGTAGCCTTCTTTGATAACGGTAATGTCCAGATTGACAATGTCGCCGTTTTTAAGGAGTTTTTCACCTGGGACCCCGTGGCAAATCTGGTGATTCACCGAGGTGCAAATGGACTTGGGGTAGGGCGAGTGCCCTGGCGGACAGTAATTCAGAGGTGCGGGCACTGTGCCTTGCACCTCTACCATGAAGTCGTGGCACAGCCTGTCGAGCTCGCCCGTGGTAATGCCCGCTTTTACATGCGGGGTTATAAAATCAAGCACTTCAGAGGCCAGGCGGCCCGCAACGCGCATTTTTTCGATGTCTTGTTCTGATTTAATAACAACCTGGTTCATAAATTCCAACTTTAACTTGAGCTTGTCGATTCTACTCGAGTATAATTGCTCGCTTCTTGGTAAAACAAGCGTTTGTGGGGTTTAACCACATATTGTAACCACCAGGAAAATTACTGGATTCACGCGGCAGGGTGCCCGGTTTGGTTTTTGGCCAAGCCAGGCCCAGCGTGGGTCTCATCTAACCCTGTCCATCGGAGATACACATGGCAGCATCTATGCGCGAAATGCTGGAAGCTGGTTGCCACTTTGGCCACCAAACCCGCTTCTGGAACCCAAAAATGGCCCCTTTCATTTTTGGCCATCGGAATAAAATCCACATTATTAACCTGGAACAAACGGTCACCATGCTGAATGACGCGGCAAAGTTTGCCCAGCGTTTGTCGGCCAACCGTGGCAACATCCTGTTTGTTTGTACCAAGCGCCAGGCTCGCGAAATCATCGCCGAGGAAGCCAGGCGCTGCGGTATGCCTTTCGTAGACCAGCGTTGGCTGGGCGGCATGCTTACCAACTTCAAAACCGTTAAAACCTCTATCAAGCGCCTGAAAGACATGGAAGTCATCAAGGAAGAGGGTGGTCTGGAACGCATGACCAAAAAAGAAGCCCTGATGTTCCAGCGCGAAATGGACAAGCTTCAGTCCTCAATAGGTGGCATCAAAGACATGGCTACGCTGCCCGATGCTATTTTCCTGATCGACGTGGGTTTCCACAAAATTGCCATTACTGAAGCCGACAAACTGGGCATTCCGGTAGTTGGCATTGTAGATACCAACCACAGTCCTGAAGGTGTCAGCTACGTAGTGCCTGGCAACGACGATTCTGCACGCGCTATCCGCCTGTATGCCCGCACCATTGCCGATGCCGTTCTGGCTGGCCGTGAGCAGGCTATCAACGAAGTGGTTCAGTCGGCCAAAGGCGACGAGGAGTTTGTCGAGGTGTCTGAAGAAGAGTCTCAGGGTTAAGCAAAACGTTTTTGCACCTGTCAGACCGGGGGGCGCTTGGTCGTCCCTTTTGAACAAAGAATCAGGAGAATACTGAAAATGGCTGAAGTAACCGCAGCACTGGTGAAAGAACTACGCCTTAAAACCGACGCACCCATGATGGAGTGCAAAAAAGCCCTTACCGAATCCGCAGGCGACCTGGAAAAGGCCGAAGAAATTCTGCGCGTTAAGCTGGGTAGCAAAGCCAGTAAGGCTGCTACACGGGTTACCGCCGAGGGCCTGATTGGTATTTACACCACTGCCGATGCCAAACTGGGTTCTATAGTCGAAGTAAATTGCGAAACCGATTTCGTGGCCAAAAACGAAGACTTTCTCGGCTTCGTCAGCGATGTGGCGCGCTTAATTGCCGAGAAAAACCCGGTAGATCTAGTCGCCTTAAGTGCGCTTGCCCTGGGCGAAGGCACGGTTGAGTCCGTGCGTGCGGCGCTTATTGGTAAAATCGGCGAAAAACATGTCTGTTCGCCGCTTCCAGCGGGTTGAAACAGCGGGTCGTCTGGCCTCCTACATTCACAGTGGAAAAATTGGTGTGCTGGTGGATTACACGGCGCCGATGAGCAGGTAGGTAAAGATGTTGCCATGCACATTGCTGCTACCAAGCCCAAAGCCCTGAATGAAGAGGGTGTTCCTGCGGCAGACATCGCCAAAGAGCGTGCCGTGGCTGTAGCCAAGGCCGAAGAATCTGGCAAGCCTGCAGAAATTGCCACCAAATGGTAGAAGGGTCTGTGGCCAAGTTCCTCAAAGAGGTGGCTTTGCTGTCTCAACCTTTTGTGAAGGACGACAAACACACTGTGGCTTCCATGCTCAAAAGCAACTCCAGTCAGGTAAATGGCTTTACCCTGTACATCGTGGGTGAAGGCATCGAGAAAAAAGTCTCTGACTTTGCTGCTGAAGTAGCAGCGCAGGCCGCCGCCGCTGGCAAGTAAGTTTTTTGCAGCTTGAAAAGGGGCGATGCCAAAGTGCTCGCCCCTTTTTTTCGTGTGCGCTGCAACAAGCGGTGCATTACGTTATAAAATTCCACAAACACAACAACGAGGCTGTAAATGGCTGCATACAAGCGGGTACTACTCAAACTGTCTGGCGAGGCCCTGATGGGCGAAGACTCCTACGGCATCAACAGAAGCACCATCGAGCGCATGGTCTCTGACATCGCAGAGGTCTCCAGGCAGGGGGTCGAGTTGGCTGTCGTATTGGTGGAGGCAATATTTTCAGGGGTGTGGCTCCAGCCGCAGAGGGCATGGATCGCGCTACGGCCGATTACATGGGCATGATGGCCACCATCATGAACGCACTGGCCCTGCAAGATGCTTTCAGGCAGGCAGGCGTAGAGGCCCGCGTGCAATCGGCCCTTAATCTGGAGCAGGTAGTAGAGCCTTACATCCGGCCCAAAGCCATGCGTTACCTTGAAGAGGGCAGAGTGGTTATTTTTGCAGCAGGAACAGGCAATCCATTTTTTACCACCGACACGGCTGCTGCGCTGCGTGGCTCTGAAATTGGGGCTGAGGTGGTGTTAAAGGCCACCAAGGTGGATGGCATATACAACGCCGACCCCCACAAATATCCCGATGCAATCCGCTACGAAAAAATTACGTTCAATGAAGCCATTTCTAAAAACCTGGAAGTCATGGATGCCACTGCCTTTGCCCTGTGCCGAGACCAAAAGCTGCCTATCCGTGTGTTTTCAATCAATAAACCGGGTGCTCTTTTCCGTGTCATCAATGGCGAAAACGAAGGCACACTGGTCCACATGTAATTGCTAATCAAACTGGAAATTCAATTCTTATGAGCGCTTCTGATATTCGAAAAATCGCCGAAGACAAAATGTCCAAGTCGATAGAGTCTTTGAAAACCAACCTGCAAAAGGTGCGTACCGGGCGTGCGCACACCGGTATTCTCGACCACGTCATGGTGGATTACTACGGCTCCATGGTGCCAATTTCCCAAGTGGCTAACTTAAGCCTGCCCGATTCTCGCACCATCTCTGTTCAGCCTTGGGAAAAAAACATGGTGGGCCTCATTGAAAAGGCCATTCGCGAATCCGATTTGGGTCTTAACCCGGCCTCTATGGGTGAAAACATCCGTGTTCCCATGCCGCCCTTGACCGAAGAGCGCCGCAAAGAGCTTGTGAAATTCATTAAGTCTGAGGGCGAAGACAGCAAGGTGGCTATTCGCAACCTGCGTCGCGATGCCAACGATGGCCTGAAAAAACTGGTGAAAGACAAAGAAATTTCGGAAGACGACGAGCGCCGCGCTCAGGAAGACGTTCAAAAACTCACCGACCGCTTTGTGGCTGAAGTAGACAAAATACTTCAGGACAAAGAAGCCGAAATAATGACGGTTTAAACCCTATGCCCAACAAGGCCCTTACCAGCTCCACTTTGGCCATACCCGAGGTGGGCGTTGTTCCTTCGCACATTGCCATCGTGATGGATGGCAATGGTCGCTGGGCCAGGCAACGTTTGTTGCCGCGCGTGGCGGGTCACCGCAAGGGTGTAGAGGCTGTGCGCCGTACCGTAGAGGCCTGCATGGCCATGGGTGTGCAGTCCCTTACCCTGTTTGCATTTTCTTCTGAAAACTGGCGCAGACCTAGCGATGAAGTATCGGTTTTAATGAAACTGTTTTTAAAGGCCCTGAAAACCGATGTGCGCAAAATGGCCAAAGAGGGCATACGTCTGCGCATTGTGGGAGACACCTCCGCCTTCAATGAAGAATTGCGTCATGCTATTGCCGAGTCTGAAAACCTGACCTTGAGCAACACCCGGTTTAATCTGAACATTGCGGCCAATTATGGGGGGCGGTGGGATATTCTCAACGCCACGCGGCTTATGCTGAAAGCCAATCCTTTATTGGCCAATCAGCCGGAAACGATCCGCGAAGAGCACCTGGCGCCTTATTTGGCGCTGGCTGATCAACCCGAACCCGATTTGTACATTCGCACCGGGGGCGAGCAACGGGTGTCCAACTTTTTGCTGTGGCAACTGGCCTACACGGAGTTTTATTTCACCGAACGCTTTTGGCCCGAGTTTGGCAAGGAAATGCTGCTTGAAGCCGTGCGCTCTTACAACCAGAGAGAGCGGCGTTTTGGCCGCACTTCGGAACAACTACATCAGGCTTCGCGCGCCAGTGCTTCTTAAGGTGCCACTTCAAGCGCCTCTTAAAGTGCCTTTTAACCGGCTGTTGGCCCACGCGTTTCCCAAGGAGCGTTTTCATGCTTAAAACCCGGCTTGTCACCGCAGTGGCCTTGCTGGCCCTGCTGGCTGTAGTGCTGGGGTGGGGCGGCGCTGCGGGCTGGTTTGTTTTCGTGCTTGTGCTGCTGGCGCTTGCCGCCTGGGAATGGGCGCGTATGGCTGGCCTGACCCCACTCTTGGCTATGTTGTATGGCTTGGCAGGCGCTGTGTTTTTTGCCGGTGCGCATTTGCTGGTGGGTGTGGGCAATCCGTTTCTTTTCCCCGTGCTGGGCGTAGCCGGTGTATTTTGGGTAAGCGCTGCGCCGCTTTGTCTTAGAAGTGCATCCTTGGGGTGTTTGCGCCACCCCGTTTTGCAGCTGGGTGTGGCGTGCTGGTTGTTGGTGGCGGCCGGGCTTGCACTGATGCAGGCCCAGGCAGAGGGGCTGGTTTTTTTTGCTGGTCGGTGCTTGCCGTGTGCTGGGTGGCCGATGTGTTTGCCTACGTGTTTGGCAAATGGCTGGGCACAAAAAAGCTGGCTCCACGTATTTCACCTGGAAAAAGCTGGGAAGGTGCAATGGGTGGCATCGCCGCTGTGGTGGCACTTAGCTGGCTGGCTGTGTGGGCGGCTTCTTGTTGGCCATTCTTGCGGCAAAGCTGGCAATTCAAGGCGTTTTCGGTGTGGCATCCCGCGTTGTTTACGGTGTGGCTGATTGGCCTGAGCGCTGTGAGCATTGTGGGCGATTTGTTTGAATCGTTGCTCAAGCGCCATGCGGGTGTAAAAGACAGCAGCGGGCTGTTGCCCGGTCACGGAGGGGTGCTCGACCGCATAGATGCGCAATTGCCGGTTGTGCCGCTGGCGGTTTTAACCTTAAGCGCAGCGGGTCTGGCATGAGTCACTCTCGGCAGCAACCCGTTTGTTCGGCACACGCAAAGCCTCGCCAACTGCTTGTGCTGGGCAGCACGGGCAGTATTGGCGTAAACACGCTGGATGTGGCGGCGCGCCACCCCGATAAGTTTCAGGTGTTCGGCCTGGTGGCGGGTAGCAACATCGCCAGACTGCGTGAGCAAGTGCTGCAATTTCGCCCCCGCTGCATAGTTGTTTGCAATGCGCAGGCTTTCCAGCAATGGGATGCACAAGGCATGACGCAGGCGCTGCAAAACGAAGGGGTGCCGCCTTTCGAGGTGTTGCAACAAGCCGATTTGCCTGCGGTGTGCGCACTGTCCGAAATAGATTGCGTGATGGCAGCGATTGTGGGCTCGGCGGGCTTGGTTCCAACGCTGGCGGCTATTCAGGCTGGTAAAACGGTGTTTCTGGCCAACAAGGAATCGTTGGTGCTGGCCGGGCGGTTCATGCTGCAGGCAGCACAACGCTCTGGTGCGTGCCTGATGCCGGTTGATTCCGAGCACAATGCCATTTACCAGTGTTTGCCTGCTTCTTTTCAGGCAGGCGAATACCAGGCACAGGGAATTCGCCGCCTGGTGCTGACGGCTTCAGGTGGGCCGTTTAATCGCATGCCTTTGGGTGAACTCAAATCGGTTACGCCCGAGCAGGCCGTTGCTCACCCAAACTGGGTTATGGGCAAAAAAATTTCCGTAGACAGTGCCACCATGGCCAACAAAAGCCTGGAGTTGTTCGAGGCATACTGGTTGTTTGGTTGCCCTGCACACAGTCTGGACGTGCTGATACACCCGCAGTCCATTGTGCATTCCATGGTGGAATACCTGGATGGAAGCGTGCTTGCACAAATGGGCATGCCCGATATGCGCACTCCAATTGCCCATGTTATGGGCTTCCCCCAGCGCATGGAATCGGGTTCGCCACGCCTGGATTTAACCCAATTAGGCGCTTTAGAGTTCGAGGCTCCCGATTTGCAGCGCTTCCCGATGTTGGGGCTGGCCTTTGAGGCACTAAAGCAGCCCAGTGTGTTGGCTCCTGTCTTTAATGCCGCCAACGAAGAAGCCGTGCAGGCTTTTTTGGCCGGTAAAATGGGTTATCTGGATATTTACCGCACCGTACAAAACGCAATGGATTCTTTTGCCGGAGCCACCGTGCAGTGCCTGGAAAGTGCTTTTGCTCTTGATGCCCAGGTGCGGCAGCACGCACGCACGCATTTGCACGCCAAGGGAGGCGCTTCGCTGTGTTGAATTCCATTGGGTCTTTTGTTGTTGCGCTCGGTATTCTGGTGTTTTTACACGAGCTGGGTCACTATGTGGTGGCCAGGTGGTGTGGTGTGCGCGTGGTGCAGTTTTCTGTGGGTTTTGGCAAGCCGGTTTTCACTTTTACCCGCCGAAAAACAGGCGTGGCCTGGACGGTTGGCTGGATTCCCTTGGGTGGTTTTGTGCGCATGCTCGACGAGCGCGATGCCGAAAGTGTTGCCGCAGCTCCCGGTGTTCCTTTAACGCAAGCATTTAACCGCAAAAAAGTGTGGCAGCGCATCGCTATCGTGCTGGCAGGGCCAGTGGCCAACCTGCTGGTGGCCTGGCTTCTGTATGCGGTGCTCGCTTTTCTGCAAACTGTGGCATTGGCGCCCGTGGCGGCCCAGC
>JAAURO010000014.1 GCA_012032215.1 Limnobacter sp. | reverse complement strand
GCGTGCTGGGGCCGCAGGGCCGCGGACTGGGCGCCCAGCAAAGCCCCGCCATAGAAGCCCTGAAAGCCCAAGGGCACTGGTTGCTGATGGGCACTTTCAGCAAAGCACTGGGCGTAAGTGGCGCCTATCTGGCATGCAGCCAGGCTGTAAAAGACTATCTGATCAACCGCTGCACCGGTTTTGTGTATTCCACCGCACCCTCGCCCTTTTGCGCAGGGGCCATTGCCAAATCGCTTGAGCTGGTGGTGCAGCTGGATGCCCAGCGTGCCCAGCTTCTTGACCATGCGCGCACCCTGCGCACCACCCTGCACAGCCTGGGGTTAAACACCGGCAACTCCTCCACCCACATTGTTCCAGTGCTGGCAGGCACCGCCAAAACCGCCTTGCGCTGGAAAGCCCACCTTCTGGAAAACGGGCTGGTGTGCAGTGCCATTCGGCCACCCACCGTGCCGCCCAACACCGCGCGTCTGCGTCTTGCCCTGCACCAAGGCATAAGCCCCCTGCACCTGAAAGCCCTGATTGCCAGCCTTGCTCAGTGTATTCAATAATGCAGGCCGTGACTATTCAGCGGGTGCTGGTATTGGCGCACGGTTGGGGCTACAACAGCCAGTTTTTCCAGCCCTTGATGGAACACTGGCAGGCCAGCGCACCCCGGTGGCTGGCGGGCACCCTGGTGATTCATTGGGAACAGGGGTATTTTCAGAGCAGCCAATCAACCGAGCTCATGAATTCCATCAATTTGCAAAACCTGGCCGTGCAACACGGCCACCTGCCCTGGCACGCGTGGGGCATTCGTTGGGGTTTGCGCATTTGCTGAACACCCCGGTGCACTGGGAAAGCCTGAGCTGCCTGCACGGTTTTTTGCGCTTTGGCACACCCACGCGCGTGCTGCAACGCATGGCACAACAACTGGTGCAACACCCAGCCAAAGTGCTTGCCGCCTTTCAGGAACGCTGCGGTTTGCCACAACCTGAATTGTTGGCTGCTCTGCCCCAAACCCTGCCCGGCAAACACCCGCTTCTTGAGCACCTGCACACCTTGCAGACCTTAAACCTGCCCCAGGAAAGGGTGCAGGCGCAGTGCGCGCGTTTGCTGGTTGTTACTTCCCACACCGACCCGATTGCCCCAGCCAGCCTGGCCCCCCGCTCAGAGCAAACCCACTCGATTGCAGCGGCACATGCCGGGCCAGCCCTTCACCCCCAGGCGTATACCCAGGTGTTATTGCCTTTTGTCGCAAACTGACATTTCGACTGCTTGCTTGCCATAGCACTTGGGGCATGGCAAGAAAACAGGATCGGAAAGACTATGCCATATTATATTTTTCCAGCTATATGGAAAAACTGCGAACGATGGCCCAACACCAGCCTGCAATTTGTTCATCTCGCCTTTCTCGCTTTGCTGCTGAGAAGATCGTGAACACGCTCTTAGTAACATCATGAAGCGGTTGGTTCGATGTTGTTGCAGTATCCTCCACCGACCGCAGTGCCCCAGCCAAACTGCCCCCCAGTCAGGGCAAACCCACTCCTTTGCAGCGACACATGCCGGGCCAGCCCTTCTCCCAAAGGCGTATACTGGGGCGTTATCGCCTTTTGTCACAGACTGACTCTTTCATTTGTCCTACCCACTTCAAATTCCTGTGCCGGGTGGCCCCCCCGCTGGGCAAGGCACCCAGGAACGCTTTTCCAAAGCGGCGGATCACTACGACAGCCACGCCCGTGTGCAACGCGCTGCCGCACAGGGTTTGTGGGCATGGGGGCAAGGCTTGTTGCCCGCCAGCTACCAACCCAAAGCCACTCTGGATATAGGCTGCGGTACGGGCTTTATGAGCAGCCTTTTGCTTGAACAATGGCCAGAAGCACCCCTGCACGCCATAGACATTGCGCCGGGTATGCTGGAAGTGGTGCGCGAGCGCTTGGGCGGACGCCCTGTCACCACCCACCTCATGGACGGCGAAACCCTGTCAGTGGAACACCTCTGGCTGCCCAGCGATTCCCTGCTGGTTTCCGGCATGTGTGCCCAGTGGTTCAAGAGCCTGGAAGAAGCGCTGCGCAAATGGTTGTCGGTATCAAACACGGTGTTGTTCAGCCTGCTGCTCGATGGCTCGTTTGAAGCTTGGCTGCAAGCCCATGAAGAAACCCGTCAGCAGCCTGGCTTGCGTGAACTGCCCACCGCCATGCAGGTAAAAAGCTTGTTGCACACCCTTCAAGACGAGGGCCTGTGCTTTGAGGCCCGCTTTAAAGAACATCAGTTTCTGGACCACCACCCCGATGGCCTGTCCTTTGCCCGCAGCCTGCGCGCCATTGGTGCCGACCAGCCACGGCCCTCGCATCGGCCAGTGAACCTGCGCCGGGTTATCGAGGCCGTAGGCCCCGCCTGCACCATGAATTACCAGGTGGCCTATTGCTATTTGCGCAGGGCGTAAAGTGCAGTCTGTGTCCAGCATAAAAAACACCATGAAAGCTGTGTTTGTAACCGGCACCGACACCGGAATCGGTAAAACCCTGGTGTGCAGCTGGTTGTGTCACCACTGGCTCGCCCATTACTGGAAACCCATTCAAAGCGGGCTGAATGGCCCTACCGACACCCAGGTGGTGCAAGCGCTTACACGCAGCAAGAGCCAGCCCGAGGGCTGCCAGAGCCACCCCGAAACCTTTCGCTTGCAAGCTCCGCTTTCACCCCACCAAAGTGCCAACCAAGAAGGCATTGCCCTGCGGCTGGAACACTTTAGCTTGCCAACCTGTACGCATGCCAACACTGCACAGGGCTGCACCACACAGACTGTGGAACGGCTGGTGGGTGGAGGGCGCAGGCGGATTGCTGGTGCCCATCACCCCACAACACACCGTGGCTGACTTGATACACCACCTCGGTCTTCCCAGTTTGGTGGTGGCGCGCAGTGGCTTGGGCACGATTAACCACACCTGTTTAACGCTGGAAGCCATGCGGCTTCGAGGCTTGCCTGTAATCGGGGTTGTTTTGGTGGGAGCAGCCAACGCTGCGAATCAGCAGGCCATAGAACACTATGGAAAAACCCCCGTGTTGGCCGAGTTGCCATGGTTGGAAATACTCGATGCCCGCGCGGTAGCCGCACTGCCTTGGCCACCACAGATGGTGCAGGCTTTGCGTACACCTGTTTATTGAGAGGGGAACGGTTGGATTCCTGCATATAGCTGGAAGACCACAATATGGCATAGGCTCCTGGTTCAGCTTTCTTGCCTTGGTACTTGGGGCATGGCAATAAAGAACCGCAAAACCCATGCCATATTACATTTTTCAATATACAATCACGGCTTTAGGTAACCTCTTTCTCAGGCGAGCAATCCCTTCAGTGGAAACTCCTTCACACCCCGCCATACCCAGATAGCGCAATCCCAGCAGCTGTGTCAGATGATTCAGCCCTGTATCAGTAATGCCCCAGCAGGATTCCACCCTCAAGCACTGCAATTCAGACAATTCTCCCAGATGCCTAACTCCAACATCAGCTATCTGCCTGACTCCTCTCAAACTCAGGTGCTCCAATAGAGACAAAGTTCTCAGGCGCTTAAGCCCGACATTGGTTAATCGATCGCACCAACTCAAATTCAAGTGCCGCAACCTGGACAACCCCCCTGCCAGAGGAGCAAGGCCTTTATCGATGATCTGCTTGCAACAACTCAAATCCAGATGCCTCAACCCGGAAAGCGTGTTCAGCGAACTAAACCACTTATTTTTTATTTTCACACACCCCCTCAAGCTTAGATACTGCAACTGGGTCAGGCTTGTCAAATGCGCAACCTTTATAGCGGTGAGATTCCCGCACTCCATCAAGGTCAGGCGCTGCAAGTTGCACAGCCATGCCAGATGAGCAAGCCCTTCAGCGGTGATTTGTTGGGTTCTCCCAAGATTCAGAGATTCAACAGACAAACCGGAATTCCCCGACATTACAAAAGAAAACTGGAGATCATCCAATGCTTTCAGGTGTTCGTTGCTCAGCTTGTCAACCGGGCCTAAATCCAGATTTTTTAGGGAAGGCCAAACCATTTCAATTTGGTAAAGCTGATTGGGCTGGATTTTACCACACAGTGTTAATGACTCCAACCTGGGTGTACGCGCTAGAATACCCGGTGCTGCCGAATCACTCCGATTGCCCCCAGCTCTCTTGGGCCTACGGCTCCACGGAGTTCCCTGGCATTTGTTAAAAAATGCGAAACGGTGTCACGCCAAAAGCGGCAGACCATACTGGCCGGACCGAAACTGCATGGCGAGAGATGCTGGACTACCACGGGAAGCGCCTCGTCAGGCAAACGGAGCTCAAATGAGCCCGGCCCAGGCAGGAGTTCTTCCGCCAAACCTTCCACGGCATTGGTGAATCGATTCGGGTTGGATGCATTGGGGTTTACTTGCTGGTGTCTGTCCGACTCGGAAACGCAGCGAGTTCCGGGTGGTGCTGGCTGGCTAATGCCGGGCATGGTTAAACCGCTGAAAAACCGCCAACGGCGCAGGCCTGGCAACCCACCACAGAGCCACCAACCCGGCCACCAAACCCACCAAGGTAGGCAAGGAAGCGCTAATTCCGGGCGGCAGCTTGGCCACCATGGTGAGATGAGAAAACAGGTTGTTCACCAAGTGAAAGCCCACACCAATCATAATGCCCACAAACACCCGCACGCTTACGCCACCAGAGCGGAAGTGGAGGTAAGCGAACGAGAGTGCGATCAGCATCATGACCACAATGGCAAGGGGGTACACCATTTTTTTGGCCAAAGCGAGATCGATGTCATCGCTGGCTTGCAGGTTGCTGCGCAAAAAACCGGAATAGTCGTAAAGCTGCATGGCACTCATGCGGTCGGGGCGCACAAACAAGCCCGTTAAAAGCTGAGGGGTTAAAGAAGACTTCCACTCCAAATCGGGCAACTGCTCGATTGGGGTTGCCTGTGCCGTTAAGCCAGCCTGCGCAGCCAGTTCGCCGGGCGGTGCCTGGTAAAAACTCTGCCGTTTTAGCCCTTTCAGCACCCAATGGCCTTGTTCGGGAAGATACTCTGCACTGCGTGCCTTCACCCAAGCCAGCATTTGGCCTGCGGAATCCACTTCGTAGTACTCCAGGCCCTGCAAAGTACCATCGCGGTAAAAATCAGAAAAATTCACAAACCGCACGCGCAAGCCTTCGGGAGAGGAGTAGGCATCGCGCAGCCAGTAGCCGGTGCGGTAGGGTTTTTCCACTTCAAAACCCAAGGCTTTGGCGCGCATGGGCACTGCCATGGTTTCGGCCAACGGGGCCACAACCTCGCCAAATACCACCGTAATTAAAGCCACGCCCACCGCAATACGACCCATGATTTTAACCATACCCCCGGTGCCCAGGCCCCCGGCACGCATAGCGGTAAACTCGCTGCTGGCCGCCAGTTGCACCAGGGCATAAATAGAACCTATTAAGGCTGCAATGGGTGCAATTTCGTACACACGTGCGGGCAGCCCTAGAAACACCGAAGCAAAGTAATACAGCCAACTGGTGTTGGGTTCGCTTAAGCGATCTACTTCAGCAATGAGGTCGAAAAAAGCAAAAAGCCCCACAAAAGCGACCATCACAAAAGTAACCGACCTAAACACCTGGCCGTATATATAGCGGTACAGCACATTGGCTTGCGGACGCAAAAAACGCATGATGGGATCGAACAGGGCATGAAGCCTTTTCATGGGTTGCCCTTTTGGCGAACAGGCCTTTAAACAGGCCCTTAAACCCCAGCCCCAAAGGCTGGTTGCGCAGCTTCAGCAGCACCAGAAACAGCGCAAGCACCACCGCATGCGGCAACAGCATTCCCACCCAGAAATTCAGGGTATCGCGGGCCACCGCAGACTGGGTAATCGACACAAAATTGCTGTAAACCAGATAAACCAGCAAGGCAAACAACTGGTTTAGCGAGCGCCCTCCACGCGGATTTACAAAGGCCAGGGGAATGGCCAACAGGCCCAGGGTTAAGGCGGAAAGCGGCAAGCTGATGCGCCAGAGTATTTCGCCCCGGGCCTCGGCCGTGTTTAAGGCAACAAGCTCGGTAATCGGCCGGTGCCTGAATTGCAAGGTGGCGGTGGTGCCCAGGCTGGTTTGCAAAACCAGACCATAGGAATCGAACTCGATAGAAGAAAACTCTTTGCCGCTGCCGGTTAAATCAAAACGGCGACCCTCTTGAAGCACCAGGTAACGCTGGCCGTTGGAATGCTCTTCAATCAGACCAGCCTGCGCGGTAACAATAACGCGGTCCTGGTTTTGCGCATCGACCACAAAAATGTTGTCTACCTGGCGGGTAGCCTCGTTTTGGCGTTCAACAAAAAAAAGGTCTCTCTTTGGATATGGTGGATACCAGCAGGCGCGAGGTCGAGAAGCGCATGTGCCAGTGCCGTTTCAAAAGATTTGCCCATGCCCATCTGGTCCTCGACCACGCAACATAAGTGATCAACCAGGTCGTCGTGCAGGGTAGTGACAGACACCTCGCCCTGCAGCACGATCGCCTTGATGATATCCGTCTGTGCCTGGCTCAAATTCATATAACACCGAGTTCGGGAAACACAATCTTGTTTAGCGTGGCGATAAAATCCTTCAGCTCCGCAAGCGTATCAGCCTGCTTCTTCTCCCCCTGCTTGGTTATGAAATAGTACTTGCGCACACGACCGCTTACACTTTCTTCGCGAAATGACAACAGCCCATCCTGCGTCATCTTTTGAAGCGCCGGATACAGCGACCCGTCTTTGATCTGAATTTTGCCGCCGGATATTTCCTTCACCCGCATCGACATTTCATACCCGTACATAGACTCGTTTTCGACCAGCAACTTTAATATGATTGCCGGCAACGTGCCTTTCAGCAGTTCCTTTGAATACATGATCGAATATACCTCATAATTTGATATATCAACATACGAGGGTGAAAAAAATTTGAGATTTTACATTATTTGCGGTCGCATATGGTCAACAACGCGTTAAAAATTATCTTTATGGGCACGCCGGAATTCGCGGTGCCGAGCCTGAACATCCTGGTTGAAAACGGCTTCCACGTCGCAGCCGTGGTGACCGCGCCCGACAGGCCGCAAGGCCGGGGCCAGAAACTTACTTTTTCGCCGGTGAAAGAAGCGGCGCTGAAACACAACATTCCAGTCCTTCAGCCCACCAACCTGAAGGCGCCCGACTTCATTCAAACACTCAAGTCGTATGGCGCAAGCCTGCAAGTGGTGGTCGCATTCAGGATGTTGCCGGAAGCGGTCTGGGCCATGCCATCGATAGGTACATTTAATTTGCACGCTTCGCTGTTGCCACAGTACCGGGGAGCGGCACCGATTAACTGGGCAATCATCAACGGTGAAACCGAAACAGGCGTAACGACTTTTTTTCTGAAACATGAGATCGATACAGGCAGCATTATCTTTCAGGAAAAAGAACCCATACACGCCGACGACGATGCCGGTGCATTGTACGAAAGGCTGATGCGCAAGGGAGCAGCGCTGGTGCTGCGAACAGTGCGCGCCATTGAGGCCGGCAACTTTGCCGGCGTGCCGCAGCCGGAGAATTTATCCATCAGGCATGCGCCGAAAATATTTAAAGAGACATGCCGGATCGATTGGCATCAAACACCAGATGCAATCGTGAACTTTGTTCGCGGCCTCAGTCCCTACCCAGCCGCCTGGACGGTGCTTGGCGACAAGACGTTTAAAGTATTCAAGGTTTCGCGAGGGCCGGCGGGCGTATCTCAAAATATCGGTACCTTTCTAACCAACAACAAAGACCACCTGCGGGTACAGGCATCCAATGGGTGGGTCAACATCGAATTGCTGCAGCCTGAGGGAAAAAAGAAAATGACGACGGAAGAATTCTTTCGCGGAAACAAACTCTGAACATCTACCATGATTGTGTCGCTTATCGCTGCCGTATCACAAAACGGCGTTATCGGAAAAAACAACGACCTGCCTTGGCACTTGCCCGACGACATGAAGTATTTCATGCAAACTACCAAGGGACATCACGTGGTGATGGGACGCAAGAATTACGATTCGATACCTGAAAAATTCCGGCCACTTCCCAATCGTACTAACATTGTAGTAACGCGGCAGGAAAAATTCCGCGCACCAGGCTGCATCATCGTGCACAGCATTGAACGCGCATTGGAAGTGGGCGAGCAAAATGCCGAACCCGAACTATTTATCATTGGCGGTGCCGAAATATACCGCCAGGGTTTTGCATTCACGAACCGGATGTACCTGACGGAAATACACGCACACATCGACGGCGATGTTTTCTTTCCCGAATTTGACAAACAAGCTTGGAAGGAAGTATCGCGCATACCGCATGGCACCGACGAAAGGCACGCTCAGCCTTTCGACTTTGTTATTTACGACCGCCAAAAGTGACACTCGTATGACGGCCATCAGCAACAAAGTAATCTGGATAACCGGCGCCTCGTCGGGCATTGGCGAAGCACTGGCCTATGAACTGGCGCGCCGCGGCGCAAAGCTTATACTCTCGGCACGGCGGCGTCACGAACTGGAGCGCGTGCGCGCAATTGCGAGCCGGCGGTGCAGGCCAATGTGCGTGTGCTGCCGCTGGACCTCACGCAGTTCGAAACGATACAACTGAACGCTGAAGCGGCCATTCAATTGTTCGGCCACGTCGACATACTCATCAACAACGGGGGCATCAGCCAGCGCAGCTTTGCACGCGAAACATTGCTGGAGGTCGATCAGAAACTGATGAATGTAAATTATTTCGGCGCGGTGGCAGTAAGCAAGTGCCTGCTGCCGCATTTCATACAACGCAAGCAGGGCCACTTCGTAACGGTAACGAGCGTGACGGGAAAATTCGGAACACCCTATCGCTCCGGCTATGCAGCTTCGAAGCACGCACTGCACGGTTTCTTCGACTCATTCCGTGCCGAACTGTGGCAAAACTTTGGCGACGCCATTAAAGTCACCATGATCTGCCCTGGTTTTATTCGAACACCCATCACCCTCTCCGCAGTAACGGGCGACGGCACACCCCTCAACAAAATGGACGAGGGACAATACAAAGGCAAGCCCGCGGATTGGTGCGCGCGATTAATAGTGAAGGCCATCGAGCGCGACAAGCTGGAAGTGAATATCGGCGGCATCGAGGTGCTGGGTGTTTATTTCAAAAGATTTTTTCCACGCGCCTTCGCGCGATACATCCGAAAGGCCAAAGTTCGCTAGCCTGTTTAGTGTACCATCACGCCGGCATGAAAGCCCGGCCAGCATTGCAGCCTGCTCCCTTGCACCGTCGCGCTCGACTCCAGGAAAGTGGAAGACACTTCCTGACGCGTATCCGTCATGTACACATTGTAGGTAATGGCGCCGAATACATACACGCCTGCCTTGCGATGCAACTTTGTACCGGCCATTAATTTCGGACGGAAAAGCAAGCTCAGGTCTTTAGTCAACTTTTTGTGCTGCTGATTAACGTGCAGCAAGTCGAAGCCATACGAGATAAAACGGTACTCGCCCATGCCAGGTGTTTCAGAGCGATTGAAAAACATCTTTCGAAATCCATATCCAAACGCCCAGCGATCTTGTCTTACAGAGTCGGAAGAAAGGAACCTGGCATCGTTGGAATAGATGAGCGCGTTGTGCACGTACTTGTTCACGCGATCCGATCGCATGCGGCCGTTCTTCATATTGCCGGTAGCCAATTCGATATTGGTGAGAAAAAGTTCTGAAGCATACACCGACAGGTATCCGAAATCGCCGAAGTTTAGCAAACCGATGGCAGTGCCATCGCGCGTAACGGGGGTTTTGCCGCGTCGGTAAATATTAATGAGGCCGATCTGCGTGCCCTGCATTTCCTTTCCGATGTTGATGAGTCCAACCTGGAATCCATTCATTTTGCCGGCTTTGTTGATAAGTCCGATTTGCAAACCGGTGGCATCGTCATTCTCGAACGAGTTCTTTCCCTCTATAAATCCGGCGGTGTTCCACAAGCCGATCTGCGATCCGTACAAACCGCCTTTGGTATAGTTGGCCAGCGACGCTACCTGCACGCCATCCATCGATTCGAACGACACGTTCCACAATCCGGCAAGCTGCACGGCGAATGAATACTTGTGCACCACGTTGGCTATGCCGGCCACTTGCAATCCCTGTAAAGCACCCTTCACCACGTTCACGCCGCCGGAGGTCTGCCAGCCAAACGCATTGTTGAGTACCACGTTGCCGATACCGGAGAATTGGGCACCCGACAGGTTAGCTTCAAACCCGGTCCGTTTCTTTTCGTCAATCTCTTTCTGCTGCATTCCCGCATACGCGTTGCCGCCCGTAAGATTGAAAAGCCCGGCAAACTGCAGGCCGCGTGTCTCGTTCACGTTGAGGTTTGAAAGTGCACCGATCTCCACCAGGAAGTTGGCGGCTGAATAGCCGGATGTAAAATTGATCGAGATAATGTTGGTGTAACCGCCCGGATGCATGCCGTTGGTGCTCACCCCCGGCGCCAACGACATCTGCAACGTTCGCCGGAAGGTCTTCTTGCGTTGGCAAGTTGCCTGCAAAGCAAGCAACAGGCAGAGCATGAGTATGGGGTATCTCATGGGCACGGGTTGTTATGTTCTTCCTTCCCCACTGCCAACGCCTTATCAAACGGCATCCGCGCAGTAACATTGCCCTTGCCCGATAAAATTGATGTGCATAAGATTTATTTGGTCATTCTTGTATCTTGGCGGCACTTACCGAGCTGCATTGGAACTTCATCAAATACCGCCGGCTATTCAAATACCGCTGCTCATCGCCGTGGGATTTCTCGCCGGTTTCCTCAACACTGTGGCGGGCGGCGGCACGCTCATCAGCATGCCCATGCTGATTTTCATGGGGCTGCCGGGCACGGTAGCCAACGCGACCAACCGCGTGGCCATACTGTCCCAAAACCTGTTCGCAGTTGCCGGCTTTCGAAGCAAGGGAGTGAAGATTCCGTTTCCTTACACGTTTTATCTCTGTATTGTGTCACTCATCGGCGGTCTCATTGGCGCAAGGCTGGCCGTCAATATTCCCGATCAATTATTCAACCGCATTCTGGCCATCGTCATGGTCGCGGTTGTGGTGGCTACTGTCAGGCAACATACACGAAAGAAAAAGGAAGAACCGGTGGAAGACCTTAGCCGGGGCAAACAGGTGCTTGGCGTTTTTCTTTTTTTCCTTCTCGGAATTTACGGCGGCTTCCTCCAGGCCGGCATCGGCTTCATGGTGATCGCACTGCTCACGTGGGTCAACCATTTCAGTCTTATTAAAACAAACTATATTAAAGTGTTTGCAGCCCTCCTTTACACCGGTGTCGCCATTGTGGTATTTGCTTTCGAAAATAAAATCGACTGGGGCATGGGTATCACGCTGGCTGTCGGGCAGGGGCTCGGCGGTTGGGTTGCCAGCCGATGGTCGGCCGGTCGCGGTGAAATTTGGATCAGGCGCATCCTCGTTGTAGCGGTGGTGGGCATGGCCATCAAATTGTGGTTCTTCACGAGTTAGCGTTTCCACATTTGCGCACGCACCTCGTCGAGGTCGGCACCCAACAATGCATGAGCAATTTTCTTCATGCCTGCATAGCTGCCCTGCATGTGGCATGTAACCTGGTTGTATGTAAGCCGCTCGCCCGGCCTTAACGCGCGCACCGACGACGACGACTCCAGCTCATAAAAAGGACCCAACTGGGCGCCGTCCGTCAGCGGACCGTCGTTGTAGGAGTTCACCACGTCGCCGGCGTAGGGATCTTCCTGTATCTTCCAGGTAGCGTTCACATAGTCGCCTTCGGTATCGACAGCGAACATTAATCAGTGTGAGTACATTGGATTCGAAGTCGTAACTGCCGGCAATGGGTTTGGCGATGGCCGGATTCACGCCAATCTTGCTTCGGTAATAGCCGTCGCAGCGGAACATTAAAATGCTGTCTTGATAAATCAGCCTGTCGGCGGGTATGGTGCCGAAGTAGTCGGTCGTAATCATCTGATCCGCATCGTCAGTCATTTGAAACGGCACGATAACAACGGTTTGACCGGTGGGTGTGAACATGCCGAGCAGCCAGATGCTCACCAATCCTTTCTCTTTCGACCACGTTTCTTCGCCTGCATTGATAATTGTGTTTTGCGTTTCATAGGCTACCGCCGAAACACCGGAGAGCACATCCGCACCCAGCTTCTGCTTCAAGTCCTTCGTGCGCAGCATGCGGACGGAACGTTGGATGTCCAAATTGAAATGATACCCGCCATAGTTCGTGATCGACGCGTGCGCGGTGAATGTCACTTCATCCTCGGTGGCATTCACAACATGAAAAGGTTCCGTGTCGATAATGCCGGGCACTTGCCAGTTTTCGACGGTAAATGAATCGCCTGGCGGAAAGTACAATGCGTATTGCCCTCCTTCCGGACCAAGCCAGAATCGCTCTTCGCCGCCTACCGGGATTGAACTGTGGGTTGACTTTTCCAGCAGCGATCAAGTTGTAATTCAACCATCCGAAGCTTTTTCCGCCCGGGCCCGAGGCACTGCTCGTCATCACACGGCCCTGGTATTTAGGTGAAACCATTACGAGGCCGCCTGCGCTGTCGGCAAGCTCGATCACGGTTGGCTCGTGGGTGCGAAGAAAACCGGCATCAAAGCCGTATGTTCCCTGTACCGCCTCATCGGGTGAAGATTTCTTGCAACCCGCCACGGCGCAGGCGGCCGCCAGCAGTATTATTTGTATTCTCATTGGTCAATTATTTTTTTGTCATAAAGCAGATAGCGTTCGCATCTTGAGCGTAGTCCCCTAAAAAGAACGGCGTAATTATCATCCCGTTGGTATCGTCCTTTTTATGCTCATTTCATCTACTGGGTCAGTGCATTGGGTCAACATGTTATGTGCTGGCTGTTTCACTATAGGAATATACTGCATGCACCCCACACATACATGGGTGCAATCCATTTTTCCAACCCTGGCGGCAAAAGTCGTGTCTATTGTTGCAGACTACCGCAACCTGGACCTCGGATTTTAAGTATAACACGGCACACGCCAAAACGTGTGCTATAACCCAACCCTCAAAATGAAATTGAAGATCACCCTCTGGGCGCCGGTAGCCTATGTACTGGTAGCTCTAAGTGCCTGCGACGACAGCGAAACGGTACCTGCAACACCTGAATTGCGCGCGAGCAAAATGACAACCACGTTTACCAATGGTCAACAGGAACGCATCCTGCACTATGACGTCGCCGGTAAGGTGACGAGCATCACCAGCCGATCCACCTACAACAACGTGACGGAAGTGAGCGAGCAGGCGCTTGAGTATGTTAACGGCCGACTCTCAAGACTCAATGTGAGCGAGGAGCAGCAATGGTATGTCGACTATTTCTACGACGATGCCGGAAAACTCGCGGGTGTGAATTTGTTTATCGGCGACGCCCTGACCGAGCAAACTTTGTACGAATATGATGGAAACAAAGTGATAGCGCGTATTGCTTACCAGGATGTGGACGGCGAAGGCCCGCTTGACCCTGTATTCAAAGCCGAGTACACTTACGCCGGCAACAACCTTGCAACGCTGGATCAGTACGGCCACAACGGAACGGACTACGTATTTATTTCAACGCTCGCTTACTCAGACTTCGACAACAAGATCAATGCGAGTGACGCGTTCCTCAACGATGTCTATATGCCAAACGTGCAATTATTTGAAAACAACCCGCAGTCGGTAAGCGTGACTAACCCGCACGGTCACACCACTACGCAGGCTTACACATTTGAGTACAACGAGCGTGGCTACGCCGTGAAGCAGACAGCAGTGGGGTACAAGACATTTGTA
>JAAURO010000013.1 GCA_012032215.1 Limnobacter sp. | reverse complement strand
ACAAGTAGTTGATCAGAGGTTCCTTAAGAGGCGTTGCTGCTATGTAGGGACAGTCAACTTTTTGTGCTCTTGGGTGGCATAGCGGTCGGTCATACCGGCAATGTAATCGGCAATGGCGCGTGCGGTGTCTTTTTCTGCGCGGGCCTTGAATTGCGGGGGCAGCAGGCGGGGGTCTTGCATAAACACCGTAAACAAATCGGTAATTACCAAATCTGCCTTGCGTGTGGCACGCAGCACCTGATAGTGCTGGTACAAGCTTTTACGCAAAAACTGTTTCAGTGCACGGTTAAGCTCGGCCATTTCCTCACCAAAGCCTGCAAGCAGGGGGGCTTTTTGCACATCGGCAACGCTGCTGGGGTTGTATTCACGGATGCGGCGGGCGGTTTCTTCCAGCAAGTCCATGACCAAGGCGTTAATTACACCGCGCACGGTTTCGTGTACTACGCGGCGTTGCGCCAAGCCGGGGTGCTGGTTGTAGACACGGTCAAAGTGGCGCTTGAACAGAGGCACTTCCACGGCTTGTTCTAGGGTAAGGAGTCCTGAGCGCAGGCCATCGTCCATGTCGTGGTTGTTGTAGGCAATTTCATCGGCCAGATTGGTAATTTGCGCTTCCAGCACAGGGCGGCGGTTTTCCAGAAAACGGGCGGCCACCGGGCCAAGCAGCCTGGCGTTCGGGGTGGAACAGTGCTTGAGTATGCTTTCGCGGGTTTCAAAGCACAAATTCAGACCATCGAAGGTGGCGTATTTTTCTTCCAGAACATCGACCACGCGCAGCGATTGCAGGTTGTGCTCGAAGCCGCCGTGGTCTTTCATGCAGGCATGCAAGGCATCCTGCCCGGCGTGTCCGAAGGGTGTGTGCCCCAAGTCGTGCGCCAGGGCTACGGCTTCGGTGAGTTCTTCGTTCAGACCCAGGTAGCGGGCAATGGAGCGGGCAATTTGCGCCACTTCCAGGCTGTGGGTCAGGCGGGTGCGGTACAAATCGCCTTCGGTGTTTACAAACACCTGGGTTTTGTATTCCAGGCGCCGGAATGCTGCACTGTGAATAATGCGGTCGCGGTCGCGCTGAAACTCGGTGCGCCCACCGCTGGGCGGGCTTTCGGGGTGTTCGCGCCCGCGGCTGCCTGTGGAGGTAACGGCGTAAGGGGCCAGGGTGGCTTCTGGGTCTCTCATGGTGATTCCTTGTGGTGGTCTTGCTCCACCCCGCATTCCAGCAGGGTTTGGCGCACCAGGGCTTCTTCCACCCGGGCTGGTGGAGGCTGCACCCAAGCCATTAAGCAGCACGTATTGAATAGTTCCGGCGCTGGTTTTTTTGTCGTGCGCCATGAGTTCCATAAACCGTTGTACGCCCAGCTTCGGGGGCAACACGGGCAGGTGTGCATCGATGACTGTCTTCTTAAGGCGGGCGGCGGCATCGGGGCTTAAGCGGCCCATGCGCTGGCACAGTGCGGCGGCTATTACCATGCCGCAGCCCACGGCTTCACCGTGCAGCCACTGGCCGTAGCCCATGCCTGCCTCTATGGCGTGACCAAAGGTGTGGCCAAAATTCAGGGTGGCGCGCAGGCCTGCTTCTTTTTCGTCTTGTGACACAATACCGGCTTTGATTTCACAACTGCGTGCGACCACCTGAGCCAGTGCGACGGGGTCGCGGGCCAAAAGCCGGGGCATCAGGCGCTCTACATCGGCCAGGTAGACGGTGTCGGCAATGGCGCCGTGTTTGATGATTTCGGCCAGGCCGCAGGAAAGCTCGCGGTCTGGCAGGGTGTTGAGTGTGGCAATATCGGCTACCACCAGTTTGGGCTGATAAAAAGCACCAATCATGTTTTGCCCATGGGGTGGTTGATGCCGGTTTTACCGCCCACCGAGCTATCCACTTGTGAAAGCAGGGTAGTAGGCACCTGAATAAACGAAATGCCGCGCATGAAGGCAGAAGCGGCAAAGCCACCCATATCACCCACCACTCCACCGCCCAGCGCTACCAGCACGGCGCTGCGGTCGCAGTGGTTTTGCAGCAAGGCATCAAACACACGCTGCAGTGTGGGCCAGTCTTTAAAGCTTCGCCATCGGGCAGCACCACTTCGTGCACGGCGCTGGCACCTGCTTCTTGCAAGGTATTTTTAAGTGTGTGCAGGTACAGTGGCCCCACGGTGGTGTTGGTGCAAACCAGGGTGGCCTTGCCTTGCACCGCGGGCTGAAACAGGCTGGGCTGCTTCAGCAGGTTTGCACCAATATAAATGGGATAGCTGCGGCTGCCCAGGCTAACCTGAAGTTCAAGGGGTGTATTCATATTCATGGGTGCAAGGTGGGTGGCTGAAGGTGTAAGGCAGTGCAGATTTTCTGCACAATGGTGTGAACAGGCTGCCTGCCGGTTTCTATGGTTAGGTCGGCAATGCCTTTGTAAAGGGGGGTGCGGAAGGCCAGCAGTTCGCGGATTTTTTTGTGGGGGTCTGGGTCTTGAAGCAAAGGGCGGTTGCGATCCAGGCGGGTGCGCTGATACACATCGTGCGCCGAGGCTTTTAAAAAAACCACTTTGCCGGTTTTTTTAAGCAGGGGGCGATTTTTCGGGGCCAGTACGATGCCACCGCCGGTAGCCAGCACACAGTGCGTGGCACCTTCAAAGTTTTCCAGCGCGGTGGTTTCACGCTTGCGGAACCCGTCTTCGCCTTCGATCTCGAAGATGGTGGGAATGCTTACGCCGGTTGATTTTTCAACCATGTGGTCGATGTCGCAGAAGTCCCACCCTAGGAATTTGGCCAAGGCTTTGCCTACGGTGCTTTTGCCCGCGCCCATCATGCCGATTAATACGATGCACTGATTGCTCACAACCGATTTGTATGAATTCAATCAGTGCATTGTACGACAAGCTGGAGGTTTCCTGTCTGCTTAACTTCCCTGAACAATCACTGGGGTAATGAAGATTAACAGTTCAGCTTCTTCGGCAGAATCGCTGGTTCCCTTGAACAGGTATCCCAAAATCGGGATGTCTCCCAGAAATGGCACTTTGTCGCTGCTTTTGGTGTCTGATTTTTCCAGAATACCGCCAAGCACTACGGTTCCGCCATCGGCCACGCTGACACGGGTTTAACATGCCGGGTGTTGATGGCAAGCCCCTGAGCGGTTTGCTGGCCCACGGAATCTTTGGACACATCCACATCCAGCATGATCGAGCCATCGGGCGTGATTTGCGGGGTTACTTCCAGCTTGAGGTTGGCCTCGCGGAACTCGGTAGAGGTGGCACCGCTGCTGGTGGCTACCTGGTAGGGAATTTCCGTGCCTTGTTCAATCAGGGCAGCCTGTTTGTTGGTAGTAACCACTTTGGGATTGGATACGGTTTTGATTTTGCTGCTTTGCTCCAGAGCGCGCAGGCGAATGTTCAAAAAGCGGCTGCCACTTTTGTTGAAAATGGTGTAGGCCGCGTTGGTGTCGGCTCCGCGGGTGGAGTCGATGAATTCACGGTTGCCAAAATCTACGGGGATGCTGCCAATCAGGGTGGAATCGGTTTGACCCGGCAAGGCCCTTGCTCCGGCCCGTATGGAAGCTTCCAGTTCACGCGAGGTGTTTTTGTCGGCCAATATCACGCGGGCTTCAATCATGACCTGGGGTGCAGCTTTGTCCAGCTGTTCAATGAGCTTGGCTACTTTTTGGACGCGCGCTGCGGTGTCTTCCACAATCAGTTGACTGGTGCGCTCGTCGGTAATTACGGAACCCCGGCTGGATATCAGGTTTTTGGTGGGGTCGAGCAGCAATTTGCCCAAGGCATCGGTGGACTGGTAGCTGATGTCGAAACTGCGTACCACCAGCGGGTCGAGTTCGTCCCTGAATTGTCCCACCGAGCTGCGGTCTGCCTGTGCGGCTGCATCCTGGGCGGTGGAAATCAGCAGCACTTTGCCAGAATAGCGGGCCACGAGGTTTTTAGAGCGCATGACGATATCGAGCGCCTGATCCCACGGTATTTCTTTGAGGTGCACGGTGGCCTTGCCGGTTACGCCATCGCTTAACACCAGATTTAAATCGGTGAAGTCGGCAAACACCTGCATCACGGTGCGAATGTCTGCGTCTTTAAAGCTCAGGGTAATCGGCTTGCCTTTGTAGGGGCTGTCATAAGAAACACCATTGGGCAGGCTGGAGGAGTACCCGGTTTGCATGCCGTACACGCTGTCCTGCGGGGCGTTTACCACTTCGGGCAGCTTTTTCTCTGCCTGGTTCAGGGCAATTTGCAAGGCATTGCCTTGTTTGGTGATTACATAGGTAGCGTCTTTCAGGTCGAGCAGCAGGTTGAGGCTTTGTCCGCCTTGGTATAGACGTGCCGTTGTGAAGGTTTTTGTGCCTTTCAGAGTTTGTTCTTGCCCCAGTTCGCCCAGTTTGCCGCCGCGTATGCGCACGCGCAGCTTGCTGTCTTTTTGCTCGGAAATGGTTTCAAAATCGCTTTGGGTGAAAGTCAGGGTGATCACCTCGCCTTGCTCGCCTTTTTCTGCCACAGAAGCGTTCATCAGGGCTGGGCCGGTGTAGGGTTTTGCTTGCTTGAGTGCTTCTGTTTGTGCCATTTCTTCTTTCATGGCCACTTTCATGATCGGCGATGTGGCGGCATCTTGCAGCATGGTTTTTGAATTGGCTTCATACGGTTTGGGGCCTCGAACATGAGGCGCAACTCTGTCTCTCCAAAAACCGGATCCACCTGGTAGTTGTCTTTCAGATTGAGCACCATGCGGCTGCGCGTGTCGGTTTTAAAGAGGTTGTAGTTTTCTATGCGGCTTTCGCCGGAAAGCTTCAGTGTCTGAGAGGCATCGATTAACGAGGGAAAATCCAGCACATACTGTTTGGCATGCATCAGGCTGTACGATTTAATCGCATTCTGATTTGGGCCTTGGTTAAACTGCAGCACCAGTGCGGTGTAATCGTTGTTTTCTTCTACGTTCAGCGATTGCAGGCTGAAGTCTACTGCTGGAGTTAAAGCCTTTTCGGTTGCGGCTGCTACCACGGGCGCCGACCCGGCTTTGGCGAGAATAATTTCCGGCTTGGCTTCGGCTTTGGGCTCTGGTATTGGCTTGGCCAGTACCGCATTTTTGGCCGAAGCAAGTTTTACCCCGGACACCAAGGGCTTTCCTCCGATGCGGAAAATCATGCCCTTGCCAGACACAATGCGTTGCACTTCCTGGTTTTCGGGCACGCTGAACTCAATCTTGGTGTGGCGGTCTTTGGTTTGCAGGCGCAATCCGCCTGGCAAGGCAGCCACCTGGCCGGTCAGGTCTATTTTGTCATTGGCCAGTTCAAGGGGAAAATCAATAATCTGAACTTGCGGTTCGCCCGTGCGAAAAGTCAGCACGGAATCGGGAATGTCCTGGTCAAAGCGCAAATGCAATTCGGTTCTATCTGGCAATTGAACAACCAAAGCCTGTTCCAGCTTCAACGCCAAGGCGTCTTGACTGGTCATTCCCATTGCCGCTGCTGCGATCAGGGTCAACCATTTCTTTTTTACGAGTACGGCTTTGTTCATGGTGTTTTTCCTTCTTCCTCGAACATCTGTATTTCCAGCGGCTTTAAACCTTCTCTTTGGGCACTCAGAGCTGCCAGCCTGATGCTGCGCGACCCTATGCCCACTACTTTGTATGCGTCCAGTACAAAACTGCCCATGCCCACAATGCGCTCCTGGGTGCCATCGTTGATAACCGCCACACGCTGAAGGCCGTTTTGCACAATGCCCAGCAGCTGAATGTGCTCGGCAGCACGCACTTCTGAACCCTCTGCGGTTTGTATCTGGCTGGAATTGGGTTTGTCCAGCAAACGGCCGGAAATGGGAGGCAATTGCCCTTCTGTAAGAACAGGCGGCAAAATGGTGTCGAGATTAATCGGCACCGATTCCACAGCCACGGGCTGTGAAATAGCCACCTGGGCTTCATGCACCGAAGCAAGAATGGACTCCAGTTGCGGGCCATGTACATCAGCTGCAGAACTGAAAGCGGCCAGCGGTAAAAAAGCCAGGGCGGTTTTTAGGGAATCCAGCATGTCAGCCTCCGGTTCTCATGGGGACAATAGTCCCTTGGGCACTTGCGCCGCTCTTGGAAGGGGTTCCCGTGCCGTTGGCAGGACTTGCCAGCGAGTCGGCTGCGCCTGCAACCACATCCGTACGCGGCTGGGCAAAGGCCACCAAATCGCCGGCAAGACGCCAGATTTTCCGTTCGTTGTCCCAGGTGAGCGTGAAGTCGGTCAGGTTAATGCGTCGGCTCAGACCGCCCAAAATATTGGGAATGCGAGAAACCGCCTGCGCGCCCCCGTTCAGCTCTAGTTTTACGGGCACCCGGGTGTAGGCTTCCTGCGCTTGGCTGGTTTGTGGCTTGAACAGGTTCAAATCAATTGCATCGCCCTGTAAAGCGCTGTACACATTTTCCAGCAAAGCGGGAATTTGCTCTTCTTTGGGAAACGCAATAATCAGTTCGGGCAACACCATACGCAAAATTTCCAGTTCACGCTGGTTCTCAAACTGGCTTTTTACCTGCTTGGCGTTTACTTCCAGCTTGCCCATTGAATCCACAATCTGCATTTCAAGCTGTTCTGCCTGACGCAGCCTGGGCCACCAGTCCAAAGCGGCAAACCCCAATATGCAAACGCCAGCCAGCACACCAGCAAACGCAATGCGCTGCTCCTTGCTGGCAGTGTGTACCTGCTTGAGGAGTTGTTTGACATCCAGATCGGACAGGTCAATATCCAGCATGAACCACCTCTTTGGTCAAACGCATTTGGGCAGGCATTTTGGGTTTGGCAAGTTTCAGGCTCACCACAAACTCGTGGCTGTAGTCGGTCAGGCCATCTGCCACCTTAATGCGCTCTACCACGTCAAAATCGACTTGGGAAAAAATGTCTGTGCGGGCTTGTAGCCCCTGTACCCACTGCGTGAGTAGCGGAATATTCTGGGTAAGACCACGAATTACCAGGTTGTCGCCTTGCCGTTTCATTTCCTGCATAAACACATCCTGGGGCAAGGTGGTGTCCAGTGTGGAAAATATTTCACTCACTGCCACGGTGTTCAAATGCACTTGAACCAATGCCGACACCTTGGCCTGAATGGCGTTTTTTTCTGCCTCCAGCGCAGCGGCTTTGTCTGCACTGGCAGCCAGCGAACGCTTGGCATCATCAATCCGGTAAATAAACTGGTCTTTCTCTGCCAGACGGCCATCCAGCCAGCTGCTTACCCCCAGGCAAAAAATCACGGCGCAAACCAGAGCCAATAGCATTTGCAGCCAGAACAGACGCCGCGCACGGGCCTCCAGCGCAAGCCGGTAAGGAATAAGGTTGAAATGTATTACGCGCATGGCAAGCCCTCCACTGCACCAAAGGCGACCACTTGCTGGTGCCAGCCTTTTGCCAGTTCAGGGCGCACAGCCGTAGCAGTAAGGTAGGGTCGCAGGCAATCACTTCGGCCGGCAGTGGTAAAGGCGGTGCCCTGACACATCAGATGACCAGACAATATCAACCCGATTCCAGAGTCTTGTACCATAGGGCCGCTGCGTGTCCACGCGGTTACCAATCGCTCCAGGGCAGACAAACCTTTGACCAGGGTAAAATCGCCATCGTCGTTGGTAGTCGTCGTTTCGCTGAACAAAGCCCCTTCCATGAACACAGAAAGCCGAACCTCCCACGGGTTCAGGGTGCCAATCAGCAGCGTTGGGAATTCAAAACTGCCACCAGGCCCACTGGCGCGCTGATAGCCATTGGCGCGCGAAACGGCATCCAGGGTTACCCCCAGGCAATCCAGTTTGGCCACGCTGCACACTTCTAAAATACAATCCAGCTGGTCTTTAAGCAGGGCAGCAACTGCCAGTTGGCGCTCATCGCCACCCATTAAAATATCGGCCCCCTTGGATTGCCAGTCGTAAGCCATTTGTGACTTGCTTTCACCCGCCACATCTGAGAGAAGGTCCTCTATCTGAAAACGGATGTCATCGTCCTGCTCGGCACTAGACACCCCCAATTCGCAGAAATAAGCCTGCTGGGAAGAAAGCGTTACCACCACAGCCTTGGGATGACGCCGCATTTCGTGACAGGCCGCCAAAGCCGCCTCTAGCAAGGCGCTTAAGCCGACTTCATCCAACTGTCCGCTTTCGTTAAAAAGCCGGGCATTGCTGGCAAGATCTCCTGCCCCGTAAATGGATTCAAAATGCAATTGCCCCTTCTGGCTGACACGGCCACAAAGCCACTGACACGCTACAGGGTGCAAAACCAGAGACAATACATCTCTGCTGCCCCCCGTGATTGCTGATAACCAAGACTTCATCTGGCTCATCCCGATTCAAGATGGTGTGAGCCTCAAGAGTAGAAAGTTTTTGCCTGTTTTCTAACCCTCGAACGAGGTTCAATTCCTTAGGGCTACCCCAATTGAGCCAGGCTTGTGCAGTCTTTTGGGGTTTTTGTGCGGTTCTGGTCAGGTTGCAGATTACAATACGAGTTTTATTTCTTAAAGCAGAAATGTGCTGTGCCTGAAAAAGCCGATTCCACCAAACCCGCGCCCCGCCCCCGTGGCCGCTCCCCCTTCAAAAGCGCCCTGCTGGTTTTATTCGGCTTGGGGCTGGCTGGCGGACTGCTGCTTGTTCTGGTTTTGGGCCTGATCTACCCGAAATTGCCTAGCCTGCAAAGCCTCACCGATTATCGTCCCAAAGTACCGCTGCGGGTGCTCACTTCGGATGGTGTGCTCATTGGTGAATTTGGCGAAGAACGCCGTCGTCCGGTTTCCATTACCCAGGTGCCCCTGGTTATGCAAAAAGCCATTCTGGCCGCCGAAGACGACGGCTTTTACGAACACTGGGGCATTGATTTGCTGGGTGTGGGTCGCGCGTTGCTCAGCAACATTACCGTTGGCGGCAAAAGCCAGGGTGCTAGCACCATTACCATGCAAGTGGCACGCAATTTCTTCCTCAAGCGCGAAAAAACCTGGACTCGTAAAGTCTATGAAGTGCTGTTGTCCTTGAAAATCGAAGCCAACCTCACGAAAGATCAAATTCTGGAACTCTACATCAACCAGATTTACCTGGGCCAACGGGCTTACGGCTTCGCCTCGGCTTCCCGCATTTACTACGGTAAACGCCTGCAGGAAGTTAGCCTGGCCGAAGCCGCCATGCTAGCCGGGTTGCCCAAAGCCCCTTCCGCTTACAACCCCATTGTGAACCCCAAGCGCGCCACAGTGCGCCAGCAATATGTGCTTCGGCGCATGCTCAGTCTGGGCTACATTACAGAGAGCCAGTACCAGTCAGCTCTCAAGGAGCAATTGGTATATCAAGGCAGAAAAGGCGCCAACTCCTTTGAAGTGGAAGCGGAATACGCTGCAGAAATGGCCCGTCAATCGGCCATTGATCTCTACGGCGATGAAGCCTACACCGCAGGCATTACCGTTACCACCACCCTGGTTTCCAACGAACAGAACGCCGCTTACCGCGCACTGCGCAAAGGCGTTATGGATTACGAACTGCGCCAGTACTACCGTGGCCCTGAAGGTTTTCTTGAGCTGCCTGCCAACGCCCAGCAGGCCGAAGCCCTCATCAGCGACCGCATTTCCGAATTCCCCGATTTTGGCGAACTGGTCAGTGCGGTGGTGCTCACCGCCAGCCCGGAAAAAGTGGTGGTGTCGCGCGGTACCGGCGAACCCACCACGCTTACAGGCGATCAGATTCACCCCGCCATGAGCTGGCTTAAAGAAACCGCTCCGAGCAACAAGCGTCTGGTGCGCGGCGCAGTGGTGCGTATCCTGCTTCGGGAAAACGACAAACCCTACCTGACGCAAATGCCCGACGTGGAAGCCGCGTTTGTCGCATTGAACTCCAAAAATGGTGGTATTCGAGCCTTGGTAGGCGGCTTTGAATTCCGGCAAAACAAGTTCAACCACGTTACCCAGGCCACCCGTCAACCGGGTTCCAGCTTTAAGCCTTTTGTGTACTCTGCCGCCCTGGAAAAAGGCGTTACCCCCACCACGCTCATTGCCGATGAACCCATTTTTGTGGCGGGCAAAAATGGCCAGCCCAACTGGAGCCCCAAAAACTACGATGCCAAATACGATGGCCCCATGTTGCTCAAAGACGGCCTGGCAAAGTCTAAAAACATGATTTCTATTCGGGTGCTGCAGTATATTTCGCCCAAATTTGCTCAAGAATGGGCCACCAGGTTTGGTTTTAGCGCAGCCAATGTGCCCCCCTACCTCACCATGGCATTGGGCGCAGTCACCACCAACCCGCTGCAGCTGGCCTCGGCCTACTCGGTGTTTGCCAACGGTGGTTACCGCATCAAGCCCTACCTCATTGAAGAAATTACCGACGCCTCAGGGCGCATCGTGGCGCAAGGCAGACCCGCCGAAGCGGGCAACGAAGCAAACCGGGTTATCGATGCACGCAACGCTTTTGTAACAACCCGCCTGCTGCGCGGTGTAGTAGAACGCGGTACGGCCACCAAAGCCTTGTCGTTGGGCCGAACCGACATTGCAGGCAAAACCGGAACCACCAACGACAGCCACGATGCCTGGTTTGCAGGCTATAACCCCGACATTGCAGCCGTAGCCTGGATGGGCTACGACCGTCCTCGCAATCTGGGTGCCCGTGAAACAGGCGGCGGCCTGGCCCTTCCTATCTGGATAGGCTACATGCAAGAAGCCCTCTACGACCGCCCAATCAATCCGCAACGTGTGCCCAGCGGTGTAGATTACGTCAACAACGATTACTACTACTCGGAGTACACGCCCGGCAACGGCGTAGACCGCATTGATGTGCGCGACAACTCGATTGAAGGTGAAATACCCAGCCTGTTTAATTTCCTGAAAGGGCTGGGTGGCTTGATGGATGCAGGCGGCGATGGCTCTGCCTTTGAAAACGAAACCGGCACCGGCGAAGGCAGCAGTTCGCGGCCAAGCCAGCCCAGGCAGCAGCCGGTGCCCGCGCGGCGAACGTCGCCAGACGATGGCCCGGCAGACGATATTCAGCGTTTGTTTGGAAATTGATTGGGAAATTGATTTTGAAACCAGGTACTAAAGGGGGGCGTTATAACCCCCCTGATATTCGCTTGTCTGTTGTCAGGGCCCCGCTTGAGGGGGTTGCAAGCCCCCAATCGAAACAGGACTTTAATCCCCGTACATGCGTTGCTTTAGCTCGCGGCGTTGTTGGGCTTCGAGCGATAAGCCTGCGGTAGGACGCGCCAAAAGACGTGGTAAACCAATGGGGTCGCCAGTTTCTTCGCACCAGCCGTATTCGCCGTTGTCCAGTTTGGCCAAAGACTGCTGAACCTTTTTCAGCAGTTTTCGTTCGCGATCGCGGGTACGAAGTTCAAGCGCGTGTTCTTCTTCAATGGTGGCGCGGTCTGCGGATCCGGCACAACAACGGTTTCGCGCAAGTGTTCGGTGGTTTCATCCGCGTTGTGTAACAGCTCTTTTTCCATTTCCTGAAGACGATTCCGAAAAACGCTATCTGCACTTCATTCATGTAATCCTCTTCAGACATCTTCAGCAGTTCCTTTTCGCTGATGACTCCCGTTTTTTGTTTTGTCATGGTGTGCCTCTTTTCTGGTGCGATGTGCAAATATATATCAGACAAGCCCTGTCAGGCCAAGCATAGCTCCAGCCCTTGAACGATAAAATCCTTCGGTAGTTTACGCCCAATAAACACTATTTTGCTTTCTTTTTGCTCCGATGGTTCCCACTTCCTCCCCCAATCGAGGCCCATGAGCATGTGAACCCCCTGAAACAAGGCTTTTTTGGGGTTGCCTTTGATGTTCAAAATACCTTTGTAGCGCAGCATGTCAGGGCCGTACACTTGAGTAACCGAGCTCATGAATTCTTCGAACCGGGCACCATCGAATGGTTTCTTGCTTTTAAACACAAAGCTTTGAATGTCATCGTTGTGGGTGTGTCTGTCGTCGTCGAGAAAATCCGGGGCAATATCCAGAATGCTGTTGAGATTAAAACCACGTATGTTCAGTAGTTTTTCAACAGGAGCCTTGCCGTGATCGCTGGTTATTGTTTCTGCCCGTGCATTCATTTTAATCAAGCGTTTTCTAAGCGTTTGCACGTCTTCGGCAGCGCACAAATCGGTTTTGGAAAGCAGTATTCGATCTGCAAACCCAACCTGTTGCTGGATTTCGCGGTGTTCATCAAGCTGGGACATGCCGTGTTTGGCATCAACAACGGTTAAAACAGCATCTAGCTGATAGTGTTCTGCCACCACATCATCGATAAAAAACGTCTGGGCCACAGGACCTGGGTCGGCCATGCCGGTGGTTTCGATGACCAGACGATCAAAGGCAATTTCACCGCGCTTTCTTTTGCCAGCAAGATCACCCAGAATGCGCACCAGGTCACCACGCACAGTGCAGCACAGGCAACCGTTATTCATTTCAACAATGCTTTCCTGTTCATCCCGAATCAGAAGATCGTTGTCTACTCCTTCTTCCCCGAATTCATTTTCGATGACAGCAATTTTCATGCCGTGGTTTTCCTGCAAAATCCGGTTAAGCAGGGTGGTTTTTCCGCTGCCCAAAAAGCCAGTCAAAATGGTGACAGGGATCAAGGCAGGTTTGGCAGCATTCATGGCGGTCTCGGTGGTTTCGGGGTGGATATAAAAGTTCTGTCAGAAAGTAAGGGCAAACTCTCGGTTTTAAAGGTGTCAAGCCAGCGAAAACTTCCAGACATTTTCATGGCGTTCCCGCTTCGCAATGCCTTGGTGCCACAGGTAGTTCAGGTGTGCCACTGCTTCGCCGATGGCAAAGCTGATTTGGTGGCCATCCATAGGGCGGCGAAACAGCACGGTAAGGGCATCATGGGCCGAAAGCGGGCTGGTTTTCAGGGCATTTTGCAATTCGGTCAGGCGGTGCTCGTGGTGGCGCAGCAATTGGGCACAGCGCTCGTGCACGCCTTTAAGGGTACTCCGTGTGAAGGCAGCACGGTAAGTGTGTCTGGCAGCTTTGCCATGCGTTGTACCGATTCCAGAAACGCCTTGAGCGGATTGCCATCGGGCTCGGTGCCGTACACGCTTACATTGGTGGAAATACTGGGTAACAGCATGTCACCGCTGATCAGGAGATTCAGTGGTTCGCACACCAGGCTGATGTGTTCTACGCTGTGGCCGTGGCCCGCATGGCAAGTCCATGGGTGGCCGCCAAGGGTAAGCGTGTCGCCGTGTTGCAGGCGCAGAAAACTCAAGGGTGGTTCTGGTACCAGTTTGTTGAACAGCCCCCCACGGGCTTTGTTGGTTTGCTCGGCTTTTTCTGCTACCAGCCCGTGGCTGGCCAGAAAATCGGCCAGTGCGCTGGCGTTCATACCGGGCACGGCTGCGCAAATGGCGCGGGTAAAAAAGTATTCTCCGGCTGACATCAATACTGGCGCGCCATATTGGCGAGCAAGAGGGCCTGCCATGCCCACGTGGTCGGGGTGTGCATGGGTAAGCACAATACGGCCCAGCGGTTTTTTGGCGAAAAGGGTTTGACCCAGTTTCTCCCAGATTGCGACCACATCGGGCAGATTGACCCCCGTGTCTACCAGTGTGTATTGGTGGAGTTCTTCAAACAGCCACACGTTGATGTGATTCAGCTGGAAGGGCAGGGGCAAGCGCACCCACAAAAGCCCGGGCGCTACCGGCACTGGTTGGCCCGGTTCTGGAGGTTCAAACAGGCGTTCAATGGCCATGGGTGGCGGGCTTCCTGTGAGTGAAAAAGGCTTTGCTGACAGCCCGGTAGTATCTAAAGGGCATTCTTTTTTTATACTGCAGCGAACAAAGGGTATTTTTTTCTGCCCTCATGTTCAAGAACATTTGCACCAGGACAAAAATAAACAGACTCAAGAAGTGGCCTTTAATAAATTTCAGTAACATCTTTGACTGATGGGCTTGTTTTTATTATTTCAATGTCTGATTTTTTGTAATTATTCACGGGACCCACACAAGCAGTAAAAACAAAAAGAACTGGGAAAAAAGTGTTTTTAGAAGTTTAACATTCATAGGATCAGCTCCTTGGGAGCCTCTGATTAACTCCATGCATAACCCGAAGTAAACTCATTTTCATGGCCTGCAACATTGCTATGAATACCGAGAATACCATATCCGGAAAACAAAAATATGGCATAGATTCCCGGTTCTGCTTTCTTGCCATGGCACTGTGGGGCATGCCTTCCGGCTAGGCGTTGCCCGAAACCCCGCCTGCTGCTTTAATTGCTCGGCGGCCGTTAACTGGCCCTCAGCGTCAGGCGCCTCGGTGCTCAAACATGCCCG
>JAAURO010000306.1 GCA_012032215.1 Limnobacter sp. | reverse complement strand
GGCAGAGACATGTCGCGAAAGCGCAGGCGTTACAACCCGATTGTGTCGGGAAGGCTGACCATGGGCCTGACTGTCGGTTGACAGACAAGCCACAGCGCGTCTTTCACTCTAAGTACAAGGGTATGCACTTGAGCTAGAGACATACAGATTAGACCAGAAATATACTGGTTTTCAGAAGGTTTAGTCAAGCCGTGCCTCGCATGAGGGAAGCGGCTCAAAGCAGATTTAAAGTTTTGTTAAGAAGCGTTGCCGTGTGCAAAACCGCAAGACATGCCATTTGGGCCGGTGCTACCTTGGGCTGTCTTTATTGAGTGGTGGAAACCATGGCTACAGCTATCGAGTTAGAGTCTTTTTTGAAAGAAATTCGTGTACGTGCATACAAACAGGCCTTTTTTGCCGTCAAAAATGAAGAAACCGCACTGGATCTCGTACAAGACAGCATGCTGAAACTGGCCGAAAAATACCCGCACAAGCCCGTAGCAGAGTATCCCATGCTGTTTACGCGCATTTTGCAAAACACCATTCTGGATCACCACCGCCGCCAGAAGGTCAGAACCACCTGGACCACCCTCTTCTCCAGTTTTCAGAAAAAAGGCGAAGAAGATTACGATGTCATGGAAAGTATTCTTGCCAAAGAAGACGCCATGCACGAAAGCAGCGAAACTTCCATTGAACGCGCCCAAACCATGGGGCTCATTGAAAAAGCAATTGGCAACCTGCCTGCGCGTCAACGGCAAGCGTTTTTATTGCGTTATTGGGAGGAAATGGATTTGGCAGAAACGGCATCGGTCATGGGTTGTTCTCAGGGCAGTGTTAAAACGCACTGTTCACGCGCCACAAAGGCTTTGGCAAACGTGATGAGGGAGCGCGGGCTGGTCATCTGACTGGAGAACTACTGTGGCTAGACGGGCAATCGAGCAAAGCGAACAAAAACTCCCCGAGATTTCGGTCTCGGCGCAGGCGCGCCTGTCGGAATCAGTCGCGCTGGCGGTGTGTTCGCACCACGAACGCTGCCAGCGGCCGCCTCAAACCGAATCTGCCGTGTTTTGCGGTTCGGTGAACACCCCAGACAGGCTGGCCTTTGCTTTAAGCCTGATGGTGGTGCTCATGGTGTATTTTTTTAATGTGGGCCACGTGGATCAAATTGCCCCTGACGAGCTCACACTGTCAGGGAACACACTGGCACAACTCGACACCTCCATACTGAGCGACGAGCTTCCTTTGTCTGCTTACTCAGACCAGGGATTTGTCACTTTCTACACCGATTTCTGGCAGAATCAACCAGGCACCGCTTTCGAAGGCAATTCCAGCGCCAGGTAGTTTATGGGTGTTTCGCTGGGCTGTTCGCACTTGTTGTGAGGTGCCTTTCATTTCAACAGGCTTGATGCAGGTGTTCTTACGTGTTTGCTTCGTACAGGCGGCTTTGTTTGTGTGTCCTGATATCCACAGCGTTTGGCGCAGGCGTGGTTAGCGGGCCAGTCTGGGCGAGTGGTTCGTTTGAGGAACTGACGCAAGAGCATCGACAATTTCTGATGCCCTTAAAACCCCTGTGGAATAGCCTGCCTGCCCAGGAACGCGCCACTTGGGAATCGCTGGCAAACAACTTTGAATCGGCAGACCGCAAACAAAAACAACGTATGACTGCCCGAATTAAAGAATGGGCATCTATGACGCCCGAACAAAGGAACGAGGTTCGGCGCAATTTCAAAACATTGAGCACATGGGATACAGACCAGAAATCGGACAATAGAATTGACAAAAGCAGACACAGAGAGACTCCCGACAAAGCAGACAAACGCACCGCCTGGAAACAGTACATGCTTTTGTCGCCCGCTGAGCGCGCCCGGCTTGGTGGAACAAACCGCCACTACTCCTTGCCCGATGACAACTTTGAAGGTGATGCATCGGGCAAAGAACCATGAGTGAAAAGCCCTAAGCAGCCTAGCCTGCTCAGACACGCCGCACTGTTTCACGCTGATCTATTTTGTTCCACAACTTACCGACAGGGAACCTTGTTGACATGAAAACCGCGCTTTTGCCCAATGGTTTGATTACCCCCACACGCAAGCGCCGCTTGGCAGCAATTCTGTATGAATCGGTTTTGCTTTTTGGGGTGCTGTTTGTAGCCGATTACCTATTTGACACGCTGACCCAGAGCAAGCATGGCCTGATGCTTCGCAACGAACGACAAATTTGGCTGTTTTTGGTAATCGGCGCTTATTTTGCCTGGTTTTGGCGGCATGGTGGGCAAACATTGGCAATGAAAACATGGCATTTGCGCTTGATCCAGGAAAACGGTTTGCCCGCTTCGTGGGTACAATGCATGCTGCGCTACCTGCTGTGCTGCATGTTTACGCCTACCGGATTGGGCTTTATCTACAGCTGCTTCGACCCGAACAGGCAGTTTCCGCAAGATCGGCTGCTCAACCTGAACTTGGTTTGCACTCGAAGGCCTTTGGGTGAAGCCCCGGCTTGATGCAGGTTCTGCATCGCTTCTGTAGCGCCTTTACGCCGCTTCTGCATCGCCTTTCGCCCAAAGCCGAGCTTGGCTTAAACACACGTTGCTCGCCTTTTCGCCCCAACCCCGGCTTGATGCCTCGGGTTCGAGGACTGTTCGAAACCCCGCCTGCGCTCTCGCTCTGGTCGGCGGCCGTTAACTCGCCCTCAGCGCCAAGCGCTTCGGTGCTCAAACATGCCCGGCCTTCACCCTCCCGCGCCAAGAGCTCCGGCGGCGAACAGTCTTTTACTCACCCGGGGCATGCAAGCGCGGGTTTGGGGCTTAAGGCGGGGGTGCTTGGCGGGCTGCGGATGCAGTTCGGCGTTCGGCACCACTCTGTGCGCATACGCGGTGCTTTCGCGCTTGGCGCTGATGGCGAGTTAACGGCCGCCGAGCAAGTGAGGCTTCAGGCGGGGTTTCGGGCGACGCTTTAGCCGGGCGGCACAACCCAACGCGCCGTGGCGCGAAACCAAAGTACACAAAAGCGCAGGCCGAACTTAGCGTTTGATGCCCCCA
>JAAURO010000012.1 GCA_012032215.1 Limnobacter sp. | reverse complement strand
AACCATCAGCGGATTGCGCCGGAGCATCTGCTCAAGGCGCTGCTTGAAGATAATGAGGGCATGTGTGCCAGCCTGATCAAGGCGGCGGGCGGCGATGCGAGCATTGCTGTACGCGAAACCGATGCGGCTTTGGCCAAGCATCCCAGCGTTTCGGGCAGCGGTGCACAGCAAACGCCGGGCCTCGACAATGATCTTGTCCGCATTCTTGACCAAGCCGAACAGGTGGCAAGCAAAGCTGGCGATAGCTTTGTGACCGTTGAGCGGCTGCTCCTTGCGCTCACGCTTGCGACGACAACAACGGCGGGTAAGGCACTCGCGGCAGCAGGGCTTAAAGTTGACGCGCTTAACGCCAAAATCAATGAACTCCGCAAAGGCAAAAGTGCCGATACCGCGTCCGCCGAAGACACATATGATGCACTCAAAAATTCGCGCGAGACCTGACCGAGGCTGCGCGCGACGGCAAGCTTGATCCCGTGATTGGCCGTGATGAGGAAATCCGCCGGACGATCCAAATTCTCGCGCGCCGCACCAAAAATAACCCTGTCCTCATCGGTGAACCCGGCGTTGGCAAAACGGCGATTGCTGAAGGGCTGGCCTGGAGAATTGTGAAAGGTGATGTTCCTGAGGTGCTCAACGAGGTGCAGGTGTATTCACTGGATATGGGCGCCTTGCTGGCGGGTACCAAGTACCGCGGTGATTTTGAGCTGCGCCTGAAGGCCATACTCAAACAGCTCAAGGCCAACCCCGATTCGGTTCTGTTTATCGATGAAATTCACACACTTATTGGTGCGGGCTCGGCCTCGGGCGGTACACTCGATGCCTCGAATCTGCTGAAACCAGCCTTGTCTTCCGGGCAACTCAAGTGTATTGGTGCTACCACGTTCACCGAGTTCAGAGGCATTTTCGAGAAAGATCATGCGCTGTCGCGCCGTTTCCAGAAAGTCGATGTGAACGAGCCTTCGGTCGAGCAAACCATCGAAATTCTACGTGGCCTGAAAAGCCGCTTTGAAGAGCATCACAATGTGAAGTATTCCAGCGCGGCCATTTCTGCGGCGGTAGAGCTGTCGGATCGGTTTATCAACGATCGCCATTTGCCCGACAAGGCGATTGACGTTATCGATGAGGCTGGTGCTGCACAGCGCATTTTGCCAAAATCAAAACAGCGCAAAACCATTACCCGTGCCGATGTGGAAGACATTATTTCCAAAATTGCGCGCATTCCGCCGCAGTCTGTCAGTACCGATGATCGCAACAAGCTGGCCACTCTCGATCGCGATTTAAAGTCCACCGTGTTTGGGCAAGATCCTGCCATTGAGGCGTTGGCCAACGCCATTAAAATGTCGCGATCGGGCCTTGGTAAGCCCGAAAAACCGATTGGCTCTTTCCTGTTTTCCGGGCCTACGGGTGTGGGTAAAACCGAGGTTGCCCGGCAGTTGTCTTTTGTGCTGGGTATCGAGCTTATCCGCTTTGACATGTCGGAATACATGGAAAGGCATGCGGTGTCTCGCTTGATTGGCGCACCTCCCGGTTATGTGGGATTCGACCAGGGTGGCTTGCTGACTGAGGCCATTACCAAAAAGCCCCATTGTGTGCTGCTTCTGGATGAAATCGAAAAAGCGCACCCGGATGTTTTCAACATCCTGTTGCAAGTCATGGACAACGGCACCTTGACCGACAACAACGGCCGCAAGGCAGATTTCCGCAATGTCATTATTATCATGACCACCAACGCGGGTGCCGAGGCGCTTTCACGCCACGGGATTGGCTTTACGGAAGCCAAGTCACAGGGCGATGAAATGGCCGACATCAAACGCATGTTCACGCCCGAGTTTCGCAACCGTCTTGATGCTGTTATTTCTTTCCGCTCGCTGGATGAAGAAATTACCCTGCGCGTTGTCGACAAGTTCCTGATGGAACTGGAAGAGCAGCTGCACCAGAAAAAAGTGGATGCCGTTTTCAGTGACACGTTGCGCAAGCACTTGGCCCGTAAAGGGTTTGACCCCCTGATGGGTGCAAGGCCGATGCAGCGTCTTATTCAAGATACCATCCGCAAGGCATTGGCTGACGAATTGCTGTTTGGCAAGCTGGTAGATGGCGGTAAGGTCACTGTGGATGTGGAAGGCACCGGTGATGAGGAAAAAGTGGTGCTTGCCTTTGAAACCGAAGAGCCTGGCAGCACGCCCAAAGGCATTACACAGGTGGCAGTAGATGATGAATAAAGACGGTAAATAAAGGTTTGCATCAGGCAGGGTGGGAAATACTCACCCTGTTTCTGCCGCCTGTTTTGCCTGGTACAGGGCTTGGTCTGCAACGGCCATGGCTCCTTCCACGGTTTTACATTCTTCCAGATCGGCCACTCCGGCTGAAAAACTGATGTTGTTCTGCTTGATTTCCCGAATGCGGTCTATGATGCGCTTGGCGTCTTCTACCGTACAGTTGGGCAGCAGCACTGCAAATTCTTCGCCGCCTACCCGGGCTACGGTGTCGCTGGGGCGAAAGTTGCCCCGGATCATCTCTGCAAACTCTACCAGCCGAAGGTCGCCGGCATCGTGCCCATACGTGTCGTTGTACTGTTTGAAGTAATCAATGTCCAGAATAGCGACTGCCACAGGGGTGCTGCCAAATTTGGCAATGCGCTTTAGGGTGTAGTGGGTAAAGTGCAGCCAGCCACGGCGGTTTAACAGGCCGGTGAGGGGGTCTTTGCGGGTTTCATCGTACAGCGACGACACCTCGAAGTGAAACTGGCTTTGTTGCCGCTTGGACATCCAGATGTGAAATGCACCCAGAAACAGTGAATAGGCCAGCACGGCAATCGCCAACAGCAGATTGTGGCGTTGTAGCAGGCTGGCGTCTTCTTCCTGTTCAAGTGCCTGGTGTCTGATATAGCTGTTTAGCGCGCTGAGGGTGATAAACCATTCATCAATGCTCTGGCTGAGTTCTGCCGGGCTGGTGTTTTCTGCGTTTGCTTTTTGTTCGATATCGGTCAGGGTGGTACTGAGCCGCTTGGCCCAGTCGTCGAATTCACTGTTCGCCGACAAGTGGTAACCAGTTGCAGGCGGGAGTCGAGCTGGGTAAAAACCTCTGCCTGTGAGGCGTAGCCAAATCGCCTTAACCGCTCGGCGTTGTTTTCGTTGTCTTGAAGATTGCTGCTGACGTGGCGCAAGGTAATGCTTTGCATGAGTAAATCTTGTGCGCTGGCTTCCAGCAGGCGGCGCTTGCTGGTTTCTTCCTTGAGGCTGTTCAGGTGGGAAAAGTTGTAGATGGCTACTCCGGCCAGAAGCAGGCAGATTACCACCCACAGGGTGTTAAAAGTGCTTCCGGCGCGAATGACCAGTTCTACGAACAACTGGTACAGTGCCCCCAGGGCCTTAAGCCATTTTTTTTGAGTGCGGATTTCATGCATGTGTGCCAAACCTGTAAGCCTGTTGAGTGGAATTTTTTGTCAGTGAGTTCCCGTGCTTCCAAATCCACTTTGACCGCGCTGGCTTGGGGAAAACTCGTCAACCACCGTGAACAGGGCGTGTACAACCGGCAGGAACACCAGTTGTGCCAAGCGTTCAAAGGGTTCTATGACGATGGTTTCCTGGCTTCGGTTCCAGGCGGAAACCATGAGCGGGCCTTGGTAATCGGAATCGATAAGCCCAACCAGGTTGCCAAGCACCAGGCCTTTTTTGTGACCAAGCCCCGAGCGCGGCAAAATGGTGGCGCAGTAGTCGGGATTGTTGATAAACAGGGCAAGGCCAGTAGGCACAAGTTCTGCTTTTGCCCCTGGTTGCAGCGTCAGGGGTTCGTTCAGACAGGCGCGTAAATCCAGCCCCGCGCTCAGCCAGGGGTACCGTAGGTGGGAAGTTCGGTGCGCATGCGTTCATCCAGAATTTTCAGTTCAACGGGCAGTGGTGTGGTGTGGGTCATGTGTTTGTTTGCTGAAGTGGTGATTGAATGTGGGGTCGGGATGCATCAGGGCTGGTGGTCTGCAAAAAGGGCGAAAAGTTGAAGTGCGGTGTGTAGTTTACTTTGCTTGGGCAGTTTAATGGGCTCGGCCAGGCGTTTGCCAACTACCAGTGCCTGGGTGCTTTCCTGGCCCAGGGTGTGTTGGGCCAGGTTGCCCACAATGAAGTCGGCCTGTTTGCGGGCCAGCTTTTCGGTGGCGTGCTGCCCAAGCTGGCTGGTTTCTGCGGCAAAGCCTACCACGGTGCAAGCTGGATGGGTGCTGGCCCATTGTCCCACTTCTGCCAGAATATCGGGATTTAATGTTAAGTCGAATTGCAGCCCGCTTTGGTTGGCGGTTTTTTGCGCGACGCTGCCAGTTTGGCTGTTTGTGGCTTTGGGGGAGGGGACGGGTTTTTTTTGCTTTTCTCCTGAGGGGTTGGCTATGCCGTAATCGGCTACCGCTGCAACACCTGCAAAGCCCTGCGGTTGCAAGGTGTTCAGCAGCCGAAACACTTCGTGGTGCATGTTGCGGGCGCTTTGAACCGGGTAGGTGCAAATGCCGTAGGGGGTTGCAAGGCCAGTGGGGCCGGTCACCAGGTGAACGTGTGCGCCGAGCAGCCAGGCGGCTTGTGCCATGGCATAGCCCATTTTACCGCTGGAGCGGTTGGTAAGGCCGCGTACGGGGTCGATGGCCTCGTAGGTGGGGCCGGCGGTAATCAGCCAGTTTTGCCGGGCCAGTGGTTTGGGGGCAAGCAGGCGGGCCAGTTCGTACACCAGTTCTTCGGGTTCCTGCATGCGCCCTTCGCCGTGCTCGCCGCAGGCCTGTTCACCGTTGGCCGGGCCAAACACTGCAAAACCATCGGCTTTGAGTTGCTGCAAATTGCGCTGGGTGGCTGGGTTGTTCCACATTTCCACATTCATGGCTGGGGCTATGGCGATGGGACACTTGCGGGCCAAAACCAGGCTGTCCAGCAAATTCTGGCCCAAACCCTGTGTGTATTTGGCCAGTGAGTTGGCCGAGCAAGGGGCCACGAGAATGCAATCGGCACTGCGCGATAAATCGATGTGGGGCATGCCGCGCTGTGGGCCGCTTTGCTGCCATTGCGAGCGGTGCACGCTGCGCCCTGTCAATGCTTGAAAGGTAAGGGGTTGAATAAATTCGCAGGCGGCATCGGTCATGACTACTTCGACTGTGCAGCTTTGCTTGCCCAGCAGGCGAACCAGCTCTGCTGCTTTGTAAGCGGCAATTCCACCGGTTATGCCCAGCACCACCGTTTTTCCACGGAGGCTGGGAAAGAGGGGCAGGCTGCTGTGGTTCATGGGGGTGGGTACATGGCAATGGCTTGAGGGCTGATTGTGTGCATAGGCTCTTTATTTAACGGATGAAGGCGATTCGGGGTGGGTTGGTCTGGTTTTTTCTGAAAAAAAGTTCGTCCAGAATAAGGCCGGCTGCACCCAGGCTGATGGCGATATCGGCTACGTTAAATGCGGGGAAGTGGTAGTTTTGGTAATAAAAGTCCAGGAAGTCGATGACGGCGCCATGCGCCAGCCTGTCGATGAGATTGCCTAGCGCGCCTGCCAGCACTGAAGACAGACTAAACATGCTTAAACGTCGGTGCGAAGACTGGCGCATGAGGTACAAAATAACCAGCGCAGCTACGGTGGCCAGTATGGCCAGAAAATGTCGTTGCCATCCGCTTTGCGAAGCCAGAAAGCTGAACGCCGCGCCGGGGTTCATGACGTGTACAAAGTTAAAAAAAGACGCGATGGAAACCGATTCGCCCAGTACCAGTGCCGACTGCACCCACAGCTTGCTGAACTGGTCGGTAATCAGCCAGATGGCGGTCAGGCCAAGCCATGGCAAAATGGGTTTGCGCACCGAAGGGGCATTGCCCTGTGGCGTTTGCGGCCCTTGGGCGGACTGGGGGGGGCAGCAGTGCGTGTAGTTCTGCGACTGGTGGTGGGGCGCCTAGACATGGGTTCTTTCCTCGCCTGTGCCAAAAAGATTACTGGTGCAACGCCCGCACAGGGCAGGGTGATCGGCGTGGCTGCCCGTGTCGGGGCGTACATGCCAGCAACGTTCACACTTCTGGCCGTGCGCCTGGCTTGCCGCAATGCCTTCCTGTTGTCCTTGGTGGATTGCCACTTCCGAGACTATCAGCAGGTATTTTAGATCGTTCCCAAGTGCCTGGGCGTGCGCGAAGGTTTCTGGGGGCAGGGTGAGTTCCACCCTGGCTTGAAGCGATGAGCCAATGCTACCTTCTGAACGCAGGTGTTCCAGTTCTTTTTCAACGCGAGACCGCAGCCCGCGAAGCGTTTCCCAGCGGGCGTGGTGGTCGGAATCAAGCTCGGGTTGGGGAATGCTGTAAAATTCTTCGGTAAAAATGGTGGGGGTTGGGCTGCCTAGCACCTCCCAGATTTCTTCGGCGGTGAACGACAAAACAGGCGCCATAAGCCGGACCACTGCCTGCGTGAGGTGGTACAGGGCAGTTTGGGCGCTGCGCCGGGCGTGTGAGTTTTCGGCGCAGGTGTACAGGCGGTCTTTGAGCACGTTCAGATAAAAGGCCCCGAGGTCTTCTGAGCAAAAAATTTGTAACTGGCTGACAATCGGGTGGAATTCGTAGCGCTCGTAGTGCGCAAGGCAGGTATTTGCAGCCTGCGCACCAGTTCCAGACCTTCTTTGTCGATTTCCGACAGGGTGTGCAGGGGCACCGCCTGGGTTTGGAAGTCGAAGTCAGAGAGGTTGGCCAGCAAAAAGCGCAGCGTGTTGCGAATGCGGCGGTAGCCTTCTACCACGCGTTTTAAAATTTCATCCGAGATGGTGAGTTCGCCCGAATAATCGGTGCTGGCGGCCCACAGGCGTAAAATTTCTGCGCCCATTTTGTCTGAAACCTGTTGGGGGGCAATCACATTGCCCAGCGATTTGCTCATTTTGCGTCCTTGGCCATCGACTACAAAACCGTGGGTGAGCAGGGCTTTGTACGGAGGTACGCCATTGAGCATGCAGCTTGTGAGCAATGAGGAGTGAAACCACCCGCGGTGCTGGTCCGAACCTTCGAGATACAGATCGGCAGGAAACTGGCATTCGGCGGCGTGGCTACCGCGCAGCACGGTTTCGTGGGTGGTGCCGGAGTCGAACCACACATCCAGAGTGTCGCGGTTTTTTTCGTATTCGGGGGCTTCGCTGCCCAGCATCTGTTCGGGGGTAATGTGTTGCCAGGCTTCAATGCCTTCACGCTCTACCCGTTGGGCAATGCGCTCTAGCAGGGCTGGGGTGTCCGGGTGCAGTGCGCCGGTTTCGCGGTGTACAAAAAAGGCCATGGGCACTCCCCATTGCCGTTGGCGCGAGAGTGTCCAGTCGGGGCGGTTGGCAATCATGGTGTGTAAACGTGCTTTGCCCCAGGCAGGAAAAAACTGTGTGGCTTCTACGCCAGCCAGTGCTTTTTCGCGCAGGGTGGCCGAGCCATCGGCAGGTGCGACATTCATGCCCGCAAACCACTGCGAAGTGGCCCTGAAAATAACCGGGGTTTTGTGTCGCCAGCAGTGCATATAGCTGTGGCTGAACAGGACTTGCCTGAACAGGTTGCCGCGCTCGGCCAGCAGATCCACAATCAGGGGGTTGGCTTTCCAGATGTGTTGGCCGCCAAAATATTCAAGGGAATCAGCGTACACACCATTGCCCAGCACGGGGGCAATAATATCGGAATCGGCCAGGCCGTGGGCTTTGGCGGTTTGGTAGTCGTCTACCCCGTAGGCGGGTGCGCAATGCACAATGCCGGTGCCAGCGTCGGTGGTCACGTAGTTGGCCAGGTACACGGGGGCGGTGCGTGGGTAAAATGGGTGCTCAAAGCGCAGGCCTTCAAGTGCAGCCCCGGTGGCGGTGGCCACTGTGGTGCCCTGCAGGCCGTAGCTTTCCAGGCAGGCTTGCACGCGTTCCTGGGCCAGAATAAGCAGGGTGCTGCCGGTATCTACCAGTGCGTAATGCAAGTCGGGGTGCACGTTGAGCGCCTGGTTGGCGGGTAGCGTCCAGGGGGTGGTTGTCCAGACAAGCAGTTTGCCAGGCTTGGCTTGCAGGGTGGCTTGCGGCACCCCAAAGGCTTGGGCCAAGGCAGGCAGTTGGGTGGGTGCAAACGGAAAGCCTGCATCCACTGCGATGTCTTTTTTGTCTTGGTATTCCACCTCGGCTTCAGCCAGGGCAGACCCGCAATCAAAGCACCAGTTCACTGGCTTCAAGCCGCGAAACACATAGCCCTTTTCCAGAATTTTGCCCAAGGCCCGCAGCTCATCGGCCTCGTTGCCAAAATCCATGGTTTTGTAGGGATGTTTCCAGTCGGCCAGCACGCCCAGGCGCTGAAAATCCTGGAGCTGACGCTCGATTTGTTCTTGCGCATAAGCGCGACTTTTTTGCTGCACAGCCAGTGTCGGCAAGTTTTTGCCGTGTGTTTTTCTATCTGGATTTCAATGGGCATGCCGTGGCAATCCCAGCCGGGAATGTAGCGTGCATCCATGCCGCACAGGCATTTGCTTTTAACAATGATGTCTTTCAGGATTTTGTTCACGGCATGGCCAATGTGGATATCGCCATTGGCATACGGCGGCCCATCGTGCAACACAAATGCAGGTTTGCCTGCCTTGGCTTGGCGAATAGCCTCATACAGATCTTCTTTCACCCATTTTTCTACCCATTGGGGTTCGCGTTGGGGCAAATTGCCGCGCATGGGAAAGGGGGTGTCGGGCAGGTTAAGGGTGTTTTTGTAATCCATGGGTCTTGAGGTGTGGCTGGTTCGGTTTGGTGGTTATGGTAACTTCAATGCCCGGCTTAAGGCGGTGCTTCAAGCGGGCAAATGCCGTTTAAAAGCGCAGGGTGTCCGTTTAAGTGGGCAAGGGCCAGGGCGGTGTCGGTATGCATTTGTTTGGTAAGGGTGCTCAGGCTTTCAAATTTTTGCTCGGACCTTAATGGTGCGCCACTTCCACGGCAACACACTTGCCATAGGCGTTGCCCGACCAATTGGGCACGTACACTTCCAGCTTGATTTCTTCGGACTCTTCCACGGTGGGGCGCACCCCCAGGCTGGCAACTGCTGGCAGTGCCCGGGCCTCTAAACCGTGTACCCACACCGCCAGAATGCCGGTTAAGGCACTGGCCCTGCCTGAAAAACGCAGGTTCAAAGTGGGAAAGCCCAGTGTTCTCCCCAGTTGCTTGCCATACACCACACGGCCCGTGTAGCTGAGTGGCCTGCCAAGCAATTGTGAAGCACCTTTTAGATTGCCCTGCGACAAGGCTTCGCGGATTTGCGAGCTGGAAACGCGCTGATTGTGCAAAGTAACCTGAGGAATGTGGTGCACTTCAAAATTCAGGGTTTTTCCAAGCACTTGCAGCAAGTCGAAGTGGCCCGTGCGTCCAGCGCCAAACCGGAAGTCGTCGCCTACCCAAATGTGGCGTGCCTGTAGCTGGTCTGCCAGAATGTTGCTGGCAAAGGCCTGGGGGCTGAGTTGGGCCACGCTTTGTGAAAAAGGCAAAATGCACACTTGTTCAATGCCACACGCTTGCATGGCCAGCAGGCGGTCCCGGAGGGTGTTGATGCGTGGCAGCTTGAACTGCGGGTTGAACCATTCGCGCGGGTGAGGGGCCAGGGTGACTACCGTAGGGGTAAGCCCTTTTTGCAAGGCGGTGGCGCTGACTTGCCTGAGCAAGGCCTGGTGGCCCACATGCACGCCATCGAAGTTGCCAATGGTCAGTGCCGCGCCAGGGGCGCCGACAAGGGTGGCTTTAGGGCGGCGAATAATTTTCATGGGTGACAAAGGCAGTGACCGGGCAATGCAGGGTGCGGGCCTTATACAGGCAGCGCACCGTGTGCACGGGTGGCATGCCGACTGTACTTGGGGCAATGTGGCATTTAAAAAAACAGCCTTCCATTATAAGGGCAACAGCCGGGAATTCTTCGGTTTTTTTTGCCCGACAGTGATAAACTCGCGCCATGTCAAAACGTGTTCGTTCCATTGTTGTTCTTATTTCAGGCAGAGGCTCTAATCTTGCCGCCTTGGTGGATTATGCGCAGAACAGCCCGGATTTTGTGGTGGCTGGTGTGGTATCTAACCGCGCAGACGCGCCCGGGCTTGCTTTTGCCTCTAGTCAGGGTATTCCCACCGAGGTGGTAGATCATGCCCTGTTTGGGTCTCGCGAGGCTTTCGAGCACGCATTGGCAGGTGTTGTTGATTTATTCAAGTCCGATGCCGTTGTGCTGGCAGGCTTTATGCGCATTCTTACCCCCTCGTTTGTGAATCGCTACGCTGGGCGTTTAATCAATATTCACCCATCGTTGTTGCCTGCTTTCCCTGGCCTCAACACCCACGAGCGCGCCCTGGAGGCTGGCGTGCGCGTGCATGGAGCCACGGTGCACCTGGTTACTGCGCAGCTTGATCATGGCCCCATTCTTGATCAGGCCGTGGTTCAGGTGCACGAAAACGATACCCCGGAAGCCTTGGCACGCCGGGTTCTTGAACTGGAACACCGCATGCTGCCAAGGGCAGTATCGGCCTTTTTACACGGCAAGCTCAAAGCCAAAGGCGAGCGCGTGCCGGGTGCGCTGCGTTTGCCACTGCTTACTGCCCTTTCCACAACTGTTGCACCGGAGTAGCCACATTGCCCGCCAGTAAATCCCCCAGGCCCCCTAGGTCGAATAAAGCACCAGAAACCCCTGAAAAAGCAGCACGCAGCCGCCAGGGTGGCAGGCCTGATTCAAAGTCTGGCGGAAAACCAGCCCCGCACGGCAAACGCCAAACGCTTGTAGAGTGGCTGACCGAGCTTATTTACGAACTCGAAACTTTTGAGGTGCCTGCCGATGCCATGCTGTCGCAGTTTTTCCGCACCAGGCCATTTTTCGGTGGCAGGGAACGCCACATTCTGGCAGAGGGGGCCTATTGCTGGCTGCGTTTCCGATTAAGAATAAACCATTTGTCGCAGGGCGGCAGTGGTTCTTCTGTGCCGCGCCAGGCCAAACTTGCGCTGCTGTGGTCGGGTGCCCCAGAAGATGTGTGGGCCAAAGGCAAACCCGCCGACAACGACTGGCTAAGCCGGGTTATCAATGTGAGTCCCAACGATTTGCCTCAAGAGCCCAAAACCTGCCTGCCTGCCTGGCTGTTCGATACCCTCGTGGAAGAGCAGGGGGCTGCACAGGCTATGCGCTTTGCGGTGTATGCGCTGAGTGCCGCGCCTCTGGATGTGCGCGTAAATACCCTTAAAACCACCCCTGAAGTGTTGCTGGGGCAATTTGCCGAACAAGGCGTACAGGCGCAGCCTATCGAAGGCTTGCCGGGTGGTTTGCGGGTAGAAGGTAAACCCCCGCTGGGGCGCACCGAATTGTTTGCCAATGGGCATTTTGAGGTGCAGGATGCAGGCAGCCAATGGGTAAGTCGCCTGGCCGCGCCTCGGCGTGGCGATTTGGTGGTCGATTTTTGTGCCGGTGCTGGCGGTAAAACACTCTCGATTGCTGCGCTCATGAAAAACACCGGGCGTATTGTGGCGGTAGACAATTCCGAACGCCGCCTGCAAAAATTCAAGCCCCGGGCTGCCCGCTCCGGCCAAAGCAATTGCACCACTTTGCTGATCAACGACGAGCACGACCCGCGCTTAAATCGCTATTTTGGGAAGGCCGACCGGGTGGTGGTAGATGTTCCGTGTTCGGGCACAGGTACGTTGCGGCGCAACCCGGATTTAAAATTCAGGCAATCGCGCGATACCGTGGCGCAGCTTAACCAGCTTCAGGCCAGCATTCTGGAGGCAGCTTCCAGGCTGGTTAAGCCGGATGGGCGCCTGATTTACATGACTTGCAGCGTATTGAGGTCTGAGAATGAGGCCATTGTAGAGGCCTTTTTGGCCAATCATCCCGAGTTTCGTCTGCGAAAATGGACCGAGGTGCTTGGTCCTTCGGAAAGGCCGGCCGGAGTGGATTTGCAGGCCGAATGCCTGCGCATGTGGCCCGATGTTACCCAAACCGATGGCTTTTTTGCAGCGGTATTGCAACGAAACAAAACCCCAGAAGTGCTGCCTGATGCGTAAGCCCTGCATGAAATGGCTTGAAAAAATAAAAGTACACTTGTACACTGAAAGTTCTGGTGCAAACCGATTTCCCTTGCTCGACGCCTGTTGAATAGGTGTTTTGGCTTGCTAAGTGGGTTAGCGTGTGTTCACCAGTAAACAGGAATTAATTGAGAGACAAAAAATATGCTTGAATTTCTAACTTCCGGCTTGACTGGCGCCAGTTTGGCCGACATGGTGGTGTTCACCCTGGTGGCTACCCACATTACTATTGTTGCGGTAACCGTGTATTTGCACCGTTCGCAGGCGCACCGCGCACTCGACGTCAAAGCACCTCTGGCGCATTTTTTCCGCGCGTGGCTGTGGTTAACAACTGGCATGGGCACACGCGCCTGGGCGGCCATTCACCGCAAACACCACGCCAAATGTGAAACTGCCGAAGACCCCCACAGCCCGCAGGTAAAAGGCCTGAAAAAAGTGTTCTGGGAAGGGGCCGAACTTTACCGCGCCGAATCCAAAAACGAAGAAACCCTTGCTAAATACGGCCATGGCACGCCGAACGACTGGCTGGAGCGCAATGTGTACTCGCGGCTTGCCTGGCATGGCTGCGGTCTTATGCTGATTGCCGATTTTTTGTTGTTCGGTTTGCCCGGCATCAGCATTTGGGCCATTCAAATGCTGTGGATTCCGGTACTGGCCGCAGGCGTAATTAATGGAATAGGGCACTTTTGGGGCTACCGCAACTACGATTGCCCCGATGCAAGCCGCAATATTTTTCCGATAGGCTTGCTGATTGGCGGCGAAGAGTTGCACAACAACCACCACACCCATGCTACCTCGGCCAAGTTGAGTTCCAAGTGGTACGAATTCGACATTGGCTGGCTGTATATCCGCATTTTTAAGGCCTTGGGGCTGGTTACCATTAAAAAAGTGGCTCGTGCCCCCAGATTTGTGGCTGTACGCACTGTTTCTGGCAAGCCCAGCCTGGATTTGGCAACCGTGCAGGCCCTGGTCAGCCACCGTTACGATGTCATGGCGCGTTACACGCGTACTATCCGAAAAGCCGTTCGTGCCGAGGCCATGCGCCTGCGCCGTGAAGCCCCTACGGGCGAAGACCATGGCCTGCTGTGGCGTGCAAAAAATTGCTCTCAATTAACGAACTGCATTTGTCGGACGAACAAAAAGCCATGCTGGCCAAAGTATGCGAGCGCTCGCATGTTCTTCACAAACTGCTGGAAATGCGTCAGGAACTGCGTGATATTTGGGAGCGCTCTAATTTGAGCAGTGAACAAATGCTGGTTAAGTTGCAAACCTGGTGCGATAAGGCCGAGAAAAGCGGTATTCATGTGCTGGCTGAAATGAGCAAACGCATTCGGCGCTATGCACATTAACAGGAATATTTGAAGGCGCACTTGTGGAATGGCATGCTGACCTGCCCTGGCACTGTGGGGCATGCCTTCCGGCTAGGCGGTGCCCGAAAGCCCCCGCCTGCTGCCTTGTTAACTCGCCCTCGGCGCCATGGCAAGAACGAACTGCAAAACCTATGCCGTGTTACATTTTCCCTGCTACATGTCATTTTATGGTTGTTTTTCTATATTTCTGTGCTGCACACCGCCGACCCACAAAATTATTGCAATTGTGATGCACATTGTCAGTGTCATGAATACGGTGAGCCCAAGCAAAAGACCGACAATCGCAATGGCCTCTGCTGTATTAGCAGAGAATAAATCAGTAAGCCATATTGCAAAGTACTCTGGCACTACTGGAAAAAAGTCTGGGTTGTAATACCAGAAATAAGTGAGTGTTACTGGAGCCAGAAGAACCCAACTGATTAGAAGGTTCCTTTTTCTCGTGCGCGTCATTTCACCACTACCACGCAGTAAGCCAAAATATCGGTGCCTTTTATTTTGGTGGATGTGTTGGACTTAAGAAGTAAGCGAATGTGCTGGAAATGTTTGATGCTTTCAATGGTGATGCATCCTCTACTGATACCTAAACCCATCTTTGGGTGTAAGCGAAAATGACCACGCTCAACTTGATTGCAATATGTTTGGTCGTCAATGCGTCCGTCATTGGCATACAGAGAGAACCAGTCTTTATGTCCTTTTATGCGATCCCATAATGCGTCCAGAAATCCTCCGGACTGCCTGTCAAGAATAAAATATGTTCCCGGGGGAGGAGGGCCTAGATGTTGGGACTCGTGTGATTATATTCCAATTCGAAGCTGGCCGCTGTTTAAAGCCCGGCCGTTGTTGGATGATTTAATCAAAGACCTGAAGGAGAGTCGCAATGAGCCATCGCCTGCATAGTAATGCAAGAACCAC
>JAAURO010000305.1 GCA_012032215.1 Limnobacter sp. | reverse complement strand
GTCAGGCCGTTGGCTTCGATAAATTTCTCGGCATCGAGCGCGGCCATACAGCCTGTTCCCGCCGAGGTGATCGCCTGCCGATAGACATGGTCCATCACATCACCCGCTGCGAATATGCCCGGCACGCTGGTCGCGGTCGCATTGCCCTCCAGCCCGCTGCGCACGGTGATATAGCCGCCCGCCATGTCGACATGACCGTCAAAGATCGCGGTATTGGGCTTGTGGCCAATCGCAATAAACACGCCCTGCAAGGCAATTTCTTCGGTGTGCTCGCCCTCGTAGGCCTTTAAGCGCATGCCAGTTACGCCGGTTTGATCCCCCAGCACTTCGTCCAGAGTCATGTTCCAGCGGATTTCTATTTTGCCCTCTTTCACCTTTTCCATCAGTTTGTCTATCAAAATGGCTTCTGCGCGGAATTTGTCACGCCGGTGCACCACGGTTACCTTTTTGGCGATGTTGGAAAGGTACAAAGCCTCTTCTACGGCGGTGTTGCCCCCCCCAATAACAGCAACCTCCTGGTTTTTGTAGAAAAAACCATCGCAGGTAGCGCAGGCCGAAACCCCCTTTGCCAGCAAAAGGGCTTCCTCTGAGGGCAGGCCCAAATATTGGGCTGATGCGCCTGTGGCGATAATCAGGGCATCGCAGGTGTAGGTGGCGGAGTCAGCCTTTTAGTGTAAAGGGGCGCTTGGCGAGCTCTACGGTGTGAATGTGGTCAAACACAATTTCCGTGTTAAAGCGTTCAGCGTGAGCCAGGAAGCGTTGCATGAGTGCAGGGCCTTGCACGCCATCGGCATCGGCAGGCCAGTTGTCTACGTCGGTGGTGGTCATCAGTTGCCCACCTTGCTCAATCCCGGTAACCAGCATGGGATTGAGGTTGGCACGTGCTGCATACACAGCAGCGGTATAACCTGCCGGGCCAGAGCCCACAATTAAAACTTTTGCGTGGCGGGTGTTGCCAGAGTTGGTCATTCTTGCCTCGGTTGTGTGACTTGGTGGTTGAAGGTGAGATAATTTGCCCGTTTGTCACCATTATAAGGTGCTAAAAGCACCCAAGGCCGCAGTGAATTCAAGGACACCACAAAATACCCAAGCCAGCCGCCTGAGCAAGGCACTTCTTGAAGTGCGCTGGCTGGCGCTGTTTTTTCTTTCCATTTACCTGTTGCTTATCCTTTCCACGTACAGCCCGGCTGACGACAGCTTTACCCACTATGCAGGCACCACCACGGTGTACAACTTCGGGGGCAGGGTGGGTGCTGTGCTGTCTAATTTTCTGTTTTTCCTGAGCGGGTGGTGTGCCTATGCTCTGCCTGCGTTGTGTGTGTGGCTGTTGTGGCGCACGCGCAAAAAGGAAGAGCTGGTAGAACTGCCCGGTTTTACCGAGCCAGAACCCCGTTGGGTGCCCTGGGTGCGCCCGGTTGGTTTTTTAACCCTGTGGATAGGGCTTATGGGCCTGGAAAACTTGTCCATACTCAGCGGCAGCAGTTTGCCTGCAGGCTCTGGCGGCACATTGGGCAGTATGCTGGCCGCTGGCCTTACCCAATTGTTTGGCTTAACGGGTGCAGTGCTTTTTTTGCTGTTTTTTGCTGCAGGGGGCTTAAGTGGCTTTTTGGGACTTAGCTGGGTGGCCATGGCCGAGCACACTGGTTATTGGGCCGAGCGCACCTGGCTGGCCACATTCAGCGCGATAGACACCTACCGCGACCGCCGCGCAGGCAAACAGGTTGCCCAGGAGCGCGTGGTCAACGTCGAAAAAACCGAGGCAAACTGGATGAACACAAGCCCATTCGTATAGAACCAGTGGCAGGCAAAGTAGAGCCTTCTGAACGGGTTCTGAAAGAAAAACAGCAAACACTTTTTACCGACTTCGCGCAGGGTGAGCTTCCGCCTTTGGGGCTGCTGGATACCGCTCCGGAGGTTATCGAAACCGTGTCGGCCGACACTCTGGAATACACCTCGCGCCTGATCGAAAAGAAATTGTCTGATTTTGGCGTGCAGGTGCAGGTTATGGCTGCCATGCCTGGCCCGGTTATTACCCGCTATGAAATAGAGCCTGCGCCCGGCGTTAAGGGGTCGCAAGTGGTTAATCTGGCACGCGATTTGGCGCGTGCCTTGTCGTTGACTTCCATTCGTGTGGTGGAAACCATTCAGGGTAAAAACCTGATGGGCCTGGAGTTGCCCAACCCCAGGCGCCAAATTGTCAAACTGACCGAAATTTTGGGTTCCGATGTATACAACCGCTCCGGCTCGGCACTTACCATGGCCTTGGGCAAAGACATTTCCGGCAAACCGATAGTGGCCGATTTGGCCAGAATGCCGCATTTGCTGGTGGCTGGCACCACCGGTTCAGGCAAGTCGGTGGGCATTAATGCCATGATTTTGTCGCTGCTGTACAAAAGCCAGCCCGAAGAAGTACGCCTGATGCTCATCGACCCGAAAATGCTGGAAATGAGCGTCTATGAAGGCATTTCGCACCTGTTGTGCCCGGTGGTAACCGACATGCGCCAAGCCGCTTATGGCCTGAACTGGGCAGTCAACGAAATGGAAAAACGCTACCGGCTGATGAGCAAGCTGGGGGTGCGTAATCTGGCTGGTTATAACGTTAAAATTCGCGAGGCCAAAAAGAAAGGTGAAGGCATTCCCAACCCCTTTAGCCTAACCCCGGATGCCCCCGAGCCATTGGATATATTGCCACTCATTGTGGTGGTTATCGATGAACTGGCCGACCTCATGATGGTGGTGGGCAAAAAAATTGAAGAGCTGATTGCCCGGTTGGCGCAAAAAGCCCGTGCGGCTGGCATACACCTGATTTTGGCTACCCAAAGGCCCTCGGTCGATGTGATTACCGGTCTGATTAAGGCCAATATTCCCACCCGTATTGCGTTTCAGGTGTCGTCGAAAATAGATTCCCGCACCATTTTGGACCAAATGGGCGCAGAGTCCTTACTGGGGCAGGGTGACATGCTGTATTTGCCGCCTGGCAGTGGTCACCCCCTGCGCGTGCACGGTTGCTTTGTGTCCGATGAAGAAGTGCACC
>JAAURO010000304.1 GCA_012032215.1 Limnobacter sp. | reverse complement strand
AAAAGGGCTGCGCGTGCAGCCGCACATTAAAACATCGCTCGGCCCTGGCTCGCGCGTGGTTACCGATTACCTGCACAAAACCGGCCTGCAGCAATACCTCAACACACTGGGCTTTAACCTGGCCGCGTACGGCTGCACCACCTGCATTGGCAATTCAGGCGACCTGGCCCCGGAACTTAAAAAAACCGTTATCGAGCACGATTTGATTGCCGGAGCAGTTTTATCAGGCAACCGCAATTTTGAAGCGCGCATTCACCCCAACATCAAGGCCAACTACCTGGCCTCTCCCCCGCTGGTAGTGGCTTTTGCATTGGCTGGACGGGCCAACATTGATTTAACCACCGAGCCGCTGGGCAAAGGCACTGGCGGGCAGCCCGTGTACCTGAAAGACATTTGGCCCACCAATGCAGAAGTAGAAGCACTGCTGCCCACCGCCCTAAACCCCGATACCTTTAAACGCCTCTACAAAAATTTCACCACCGACCACGATTTGTGGAACAGCATTACTGCTCCCACAGGGCAAGTGTACTCGTGGCCCAATTCCTCGTACATTGCCGAGCCACCCTTCTTTACCGATTTTGGCGACACACCAGCCAAACCAGCCGCCATTGAAACGCAAAACCCTTGCTAATACTGGGCGATTCGGTCACCACCGACCACATTTCACCGGCTGGCTCGTTTGATGCAGAAAGCCCCGCTGGCAAATGGCTGCAAACCGCAAAAGGCGTACAGCCCATTCAGTTCAACAGCTATGGCTCACGGCGCGGCAATCACGATGTCATGATTCGCGGCACCTTCGCCAATGTGCGCGTTAAAAATCTGATGATTCCGCCCCGTGCAGATGGCAGCCGTGTTGAGGGCGGCTACACCCTGAAAGATGGCAAACAAACCTCCATCTACGATGCAGCCCAAGAATACATGCAGGCCAATGTGCCCACCGTGGTGCTGGCTGGCGAAGAGTACGGCACAGGTTCTTCACGCGACTGGGCGGCCAAGGGCACGCAACTGCTGGGTGTGAAGGCAGTGATTGCGCGCAGTTTCGAGCGCATACACCGCAGCAACCTGGTGGGCATGGGTGTGCTGCCACTGCAGTTTATGGGGACCGATTCTGTAGAAAGCCTCAAACTAGACGGCAGCGAAACCTACGATGTGGTGGGACTGACCGCCGATTCGGCCCCGCAAACCGAGCTGGTTTGCGCATTACACGCAAAGATGGCAAGGTAGAAGAGCGCCCCGTTAAAAGCCGGATAGACACCCCCATTGAAGTAGAGTACTACCGACACCGCGGTATTTTGCCGTTTGTTTTAAGGGAGTTGCTGGCTTAATAGCACAAGCTGGAGTTGCAGCTGCAAAACCTATGCCATATTATGATTTTTCAGCTATATTGGCTTAAGAAGAAACGTTCAAAAACTGCCGTTGCCGCAAGGTTTCAAACAAACAAACCGAAGCGGCAACCGACACGTTTAGGCTTTCTACTGCCCCCACCATCGGAATGTGCACCAGTTGATCGCAGGTTTCGCGGGTTAAGCGGCGCAGGCCATCGCCTTCGGCACCCACCACCCAGGCTGTAGGGCCTGCGCGCAAGTTCAGTGCGTACAGGTTTTCTGTGGCCTCGCCTGCCGTGCCGATGCACCACACACCCTCTTCCTGAATGTCGCGCAGGGTGCGGGCCAGGTTGGTTACCGAAAACACGGGCAGTGTTTCTGCCGCACCACACGCCACTTTGGACACCACGGGTGTAACTCCTACCGATTTGTCTTTGGGAATAATTACGCCGTGCACCCCGGCAGCATCTGCGCTGCGCAAGCAAGCGCCAAAATTGTGGGGATCGGTAATGCCATCAAGCACCAGCAACAACAACGAAGCACCCTTTTGCGCAATGAGCGTGTTTAAATCGGTGGCTTGCTCAATAGCCTGAACCAAAGCCAAAAGCCCCTGGTGGCGGGTGTGGCCCGCAGCCTCTTCCAGGCGGTTTTTGTCCGCAGGTGTGCATTTAACCCCTGCTTGCTGGCATTTTTCGATAGCCTGCTGCATGCGCTTGTCGCGCCGGGCAGTATCAAAAAGCACCTCGTTAACACTGGCGGGCGCTTGGCGCACCCGCGCCAGCACCGCATGAAACCCAAATACAATCGCCAATTCATGTCCTCGCTTAAGCTACCCGCTTAAGGCAGCTGTCTAATGCCCTCGTTTGCCAGTTTTTCTGGAAACAGCCCGGATTTTAGACGATACCGGCCTGCTTCCCGGTGCCGCCTGCTTGGCTTTGAGAATTTCTTCCTTGCGTTTTTTTCAGCCGCAATTTTGGCACGCGACTCTTCGGCTGCACGGCGCTTGTTGGCACCGCGTCTGGACTCTGGCTCGGGCACTGGCAACACCGGCACACTGCCCCCGGCCTGCTGCACCTCGGCAGCCTGCTGCGCATGGTTTTTACGCCGTGCGTTGTGCTTCTTGAGCATTTTCGGAGGAGGTTCCTTGAACAGTGAATCGAATTTAACACCCTGCACCATGCGGAATTCAATGCGGCGGGCATCAAGATCTACCCGCGAAATCTGCACCTGTATGGGGTCGGTCAGGCGAAAACGAATGCCGCTGCGTTCGCCGCGCAATTCGTGCATGGCATCGTTGTACTGAAAGTATTCGCTACCCAGTTCCGACACATGCACCAAGCCCTCTACAAACAGGGAATCCAGCGTAACAAAAAGTCCGAATGAAGTAACCCCCGACACATGACCAGGAAAAGTATCACCCACTTTTTCTTTCATGAAAAAGCATTTAAGCCAGCTGAGTACATCGCGCGAAGCTTCATCGGCGCGGCGCTCGGTGGAAGAATACCAATTGCCTGCCTGCTCCCAGCGGGCCAGCTCTTCGTGTTTGTCGGGCGTGCTGCTGCCGAATTCACCGGGTTCGCGGTCGTCCATGGGCAAAGGCACATAGCGCTTGTTGGCCAGCAGCGCTTTAATGGCCCGATGCACCATTAAATCCGGGTAACGACGAATAGGCGAGGTAAAGTGCGCATAGGCTGGGTAGGCCAGCCCAAAGTGCCCATGTTGTGCGGGGTGTAAACCG
>JAAURO010000303.1 GCA_012032215.1 Limnobacter sp. | reverse complement strand
GAAAGCGGACGGACAGCACCGGCAGGGCTCGGTTCAGCAGGTCTTTGCGCACCACCACCAGAGTGACCCCGGCAGGGCCGATGTTTTTTGAGCACCGGCATACACCAGACCAAGCTGCGAAAAGTCCAGAGGGCCGGACAAAATATTGGACGACATATCAGCCACCAGCGGACAAGGCAGCAAATGCGCCTGAGATTCAATTTGTCCGTGGAAGGCCACACCGCCTATAGTTTCGTTGTCGCAGTAGTGCAAATACGCCGGGCGTGAAGCACCGCTTTGTTCAGACAAGGCCTGGAGCCTTTCAGCCAGATTGGCACAATCGGGCACATGGTCAAACGGTTCGGCAATCGCCAGCACATCGCCCTGCCCGTAACGGCTGAATTCTTTCCACGTTTTTTGAGACCATGAACCAGTCACTACAAATGCAGCGCGCGTGTACCCCTGCATCAGGTTTAAAGGAACAATGGCATTCTGCCCCACGGCCCCGCCCTGCATAAACAGCACTTCGTGGGTGTCAGGGATGGCTAGCAACTCAGTAAACGCCTGGCGGGCATGCTGAAAAATAGCGGTGTACTCCGAGCTGCGGTGGCTCATTTCCATGACCGACAAGCCCTTGCCGTGCCAGTCAATCATTTCATGGGCGGCTTGCTGCAAAACCTCCAGCGGCAAAACGGCTGGCCCGGCAGAGAAATTCCAGACCCGGCCCAGCGGGGAAGTCGGTGGTGGGTTCACAGGCCGATTCACTCGGGATCCTCGTCTTGCGAATCTGCCTCCAGACCAGATTTCAGCCCGGCATCGAGTTCGTCTTCGGCATCACCCACATCGGATTCAGCGATTTTCTGCAGTCCTGACAAATACGTGCCCTCGTCCACATTGATGAGCGTAACACCCTGGGTAGCACGCCCCATGGAACGCACCTCGGCCACACGGGTGCGCACCAGCACACCACCATTGGTTATCAGCATGATTTCATCGGATTCATCAACCAGTACAGCTGCCACTACTTTGCCATTGCGTTCGCTGGTTTGAATGGCAATCATGCCCTTGGTGCCGCGCCCATGGCGGGTGTGTTCGGAAACCAGCGTGCGTTTGCCATAGCCATTCTGTGTGGCGGTTAATATGAACCTGCTTTCGTTTTCGGCCACCAAAAGCGCAATGACCGACTGGCCTTCCTCCAGGCTCATGCCACGAACGCCCCGCGCATTGCGGCCCATGGGACGCACATCGTTTTCATCGAAACGCACGGCTTTGCCGGAATCAGAGAACAACATGACATCGTGCTGGCCATCGGTTCTGGCCACGCCTATCAGGTAGTCGTCTTCGTCGAGCGATACTGCAATAATGCCGCGCTTCATGGGGCGGGAGAAATCGGACAAACGGGATTTTTTAACCGTACCCTGGCGTGTGGCCATAAACACGTACTTGTCGTCTTCGAATTCTTTAACCGGCAGCACGGCGGTAATTTTTTCGCCCTCTTCCAGAGGGAACATGTTCACGATGGGCCGCCCACGCGAGGTGCGTGAACCTTGGGGCACTTCGTACACCTTCAGCCAGTACACCTTGCCCTTGTTGGAAAAGCCAGAATGGTGTCGTGGGTATTGGCCACAAACAACGTGTCTATCCAGTCGTCCTGCTTGGTAGAAGCCGCCTGCTTGCCACGTCCACCACGTTTTTGCGCACGGTATTCGCTGAGAGGCTGACTTTTGATGTAGCCCGAATGCGAAAGCGTAACCACCATGTCTTGCGGAGTAATGAGATCTTCGGTGCCCAGCTCGGTGGCATTGAACTCAATGACCGAACGGCGCTCGTCGCCGAACTCGTTACCCAGAGCGGTAAGTTCTTCTTTAATAATGAGGTTGATGCGGGAAGGCTTGCTGAGGATATCGAGCAAATCGGCAATAACGCCAATAATTTCCCGGTATTCGTTGACAATTTTGTCTTGTTCAAGGCCTGTTAAGCGCTGCAGTCGCATGTTCAGGATTTCCTGCGCCTGCACATCGCTTAAGCGGTACAGGCCATCGGCCTGCAAACCCATGCGGGCAGGCAACCCTTCTGGCCGGAACGCCTTGGCGCCGCCAGCATCGGCCATGTCGGTACGCGACAGCATTTCTCGCACCATGGAGGAATCCCAGGTGCGCGTCATGAGTTCTTCTTTGGCCACAGGGGGGGTGGGGGCGGCTTTAATAATAGCAATGAATTCATCGATGTTGGCAAGTGCCACAGCCAAGCCCTCAAGCACATGACCGCGCTCACGCGCCTTGCGCAACTCGAACACCGTGCGGCGGGTAATGACTTCGCGGCGGTGCTGCAAAAAGTACACGATGAGCTCGCGCAGGTTCAGCAATTTGGGCTGGTTGTCTACCAAGGCCACCATGTTGATACCGAAGGTGTCTTGCAACTGCGTGTGCTTGTACAGGTTGTTCAGCACCACCTCGGGCACTTCGCCGCGTTTGAGTTCCACCACAACACGGATGCCATCTTTATCGGATTCGTCACGGATGTCGGAAATGCCATCCATTTTCTTTTCAGAAACCAGCTCGGCAATCCGTTCCAGCAGGCTTTTTTTGTTGACCTGGTAAGGCAGCTCGTCAACTATCAGGGCAACCCGGTTTCCTTTGTCGAGGTCTTCAAAGTGGGTTTTGGCCCGCATCACCACCCGGCCACGGCCAGTGCGGTAACCCTCACGCACGCCCGCAATGCCATAGACAATGCCTGCGGTTGGGAAATCGGGGGCTGGAATAAGCTCGATGAGCTCATCATGGTGACATCGGGGTTGTCCACCGTGTACAAACAGGCAGCCACCACCTCGCGCAGGTTGTGCGGCGGCATGTTGGTGGCCATGCCCACCGCTATGCCCGAAGAACCATTGATGAGCAGATTGGGCAAACGCGAGGGCATTACCTTGGGTTCGCGTTCGCTGCCGTCGTAGTTGGGGCCGAAATCAACGGTTTCCTTTTCGATATCCAGCAGCATTTCGTGGGCTATTTTATCGAGCCGGATTTCGGTGTAACGCATGGCCGCCGCGTTGTCGCCGTCGATAGAGCCAAAGTTGCCTGACCATCCACGAGGTG
>JAAURO010000302.1 GCA_012032215.1 Limnobacter sp. | reverse complement strand
CGAAGCGATTGCCAAAGCCGCACCCGTGCCTGCCATTTGCCACGCATGCGGCGTTGTATCCGATGTGCGGATGGTTAAAACACCCGCGGCCCAGGGCACAGGTGCTGGTGCAGTTGCGGGTGGAGTAACCGGTGCGGTGCTTGGCAAGCAATTTGGCAATGGCAATGGTCAGAAAGCCATGACCGTGCTGGGGGCAGTGGGCGGTGCCCTGCTTGGCAACAAAATTGAAAAAGAGGTGGTCCGCGCGGTTCAAAGATACGAAGTAAGCGTTACGTTTGAAGATGGCACCACCGGCGTTTACTCATTTGACCAAGACCCCTACTGGCAGCCCGGCGACAAGGTAAAGGTAGTCAATGGCCGCATTACTGCAAATACATAGTTTCTCACCTCCGCAGCCCTGCGGTTCCCCCCAAAATGGAACAAATACGCCATTTTTGGGGGTTTTTAAATAAATACGACATAGCTGGAACCAACAGTCTCATTTCTGGCACTTAGGAAGTACCTTTAATTGGAGTTCCACACATGATCAGTTTTTCTGATTCTGAAATGTTAAAAGCACTTGCAAAGTGGGTAAACCTTATTCGCACCCCTTTTTATCAAGAACAACCCGCGCATCAGGTCATCGGGCTTGGTTCTTTCGATTCCAGCAACCATTTGCACTCGCGCCTTGAACTGAGAAAGCTGGGGCAAACGTCCATGGAGTTTTGCTGGATTCACGAACTCTTGCGCACCAACGAGCTTCGCGAAGAGGTGTGCCTTCAGTCGGAAGTCAACGAGTTTAATCACCGCATGGAAGTAACGCGCCTGCCTTGCTACATCTGGTTAAATGCAGAACGTGGCGTGCTGGAACTCTACTGGCACGAAACGCTGAACTCTTCTGCCCAACTCGATTTTGCACGCCACATGTTCAACCATTCGTACTACCTGGCAAGCAGTTTGCGCAGCAAAACCTTTCAGCCTTTGCTCGATAAAAGCCAGTTGTGCATGGTGCATTGATTGCGTGGTAACCACTGGGTGTAGTCAGCACGCAATTGCCCACGCAATCAAGCAAGAATCAAGCACTAAGCAGTGTATTCAGCCGCTTTACAAAAGCGGCGGGGTCTTCCAGTTGCCCACCTTCTGCCAGCAAAGCCTGATCCAGGAGCACATGCGCCCATTCATCGAAGTGGCTGCTTTCGTGCTGCAAGCGCTTAACCAGCGGGTGCTCGGGGTTTAGCTCCAGAATAGGTTTGGAATCGGGTGCCTGTTGCCCGGCTTGCTTGAGCATGCGTTTGAGGTGTTCGCTCAGGCCGTTGTCATCGGCCACCACACAGGCGGGGCTGTCGGTTAAGCGCAAGGTGACACGCGTTTCTTTTACGCGGTCTTTAAGCACTTCCTGCACTTTTTCCAGTAATTCTTTGAATTCGCCCTCTACTTTTTGCGGTTTTCTTTGTCTGTTTCGTCTTCGAGGCTGCCCAAATCAAGGCCGCCTTTGGCGCAGCTTTGCAGCGATTTGCCCTCAAACTCCGAGAGAAAACTGAGCATCCATTCGTCTACGCGGTCGGTGAGCAACAGCACCTCCACGCCCTTTTTCTTGAACACTTCCAGGTGCGGGCTGTTTTTGGCTGCTGCGTAGGTGTCGGCCGTCACGTAGTAGATTTTTTCCTGCCCTTCTTTCATGCGGCCAATGTAATCTGCCAAAGACACGTTTTGGGCGGCATCGGCATTGTGGGTGCTGGCAAAGCGCAGTAACTTGCTTAGGGTTTCGCGATTGCTGGAGTCGTCGCCCAGGCCTTCTTTAAGTACCTGGCCAAACTCGTTCCAAAAGGTTTGGTATTTTTCCGGGTGATTTTTGGCCAGGTCTTCCAGAAGACCCAATACCTTTTTCACCGAACCTTCGCGAATGGCGCGCACATCGCGGCTTTCCTGCAAAATTTCGCGCGATACATTCAAGGGAAGGTCTGCGGAATCAATCACCCCTTTGACAAAGCGCAGGTAAGGGGGCATAAGCTGCTCGGCGTCGTCCATGATAAACACGCGCTTGACATACAGCTTGATGCCTTTTTGCTGGTTGCGGTCCCACAGGTCGAACGGGGCCTTGGCGGGGATGTACAGCAGGCTGGTGTATTCCGAGCGCCCGCCTTCTACGCGGTTGTGGGTGTAGGCCAGTGGCTCTTGAAAATCAAAACTGATGTTTTTGTAAAAGTCGGTGTACTGCTCTTCGGAAATTTCTGATTTGGGGCGTGCCCACAAGGCGTTGGCTTTGTTAACGGCTTCCCAGTCATCGGTGGCTTCATTGCCGAGGTTTTTTCATCCCACTCTTCTTTTTTCATGAGAATGGGCAAAGAAATGTGGTCAGAATAACGAGTAATGATGTTTTTGAGCTTCCAGCCGGAAAGGATTTCGTCTTCGCCTTCCTTGAGGTGCAGCACGATTTCGGTGCCGCGCTGCGGTTTTTCGATGGATTCAATGGAAAACTCGCCATCGCCTTTGGACACCCATTCAATGCCCTGGTTGGCCGACTCGCCCGCTTTGCGCGAACGCACACGCACTTCATCGGCCACAATAAATGCCGAGTAAAAACCAACGCCAAACTGGCCGATAAGGGCTGCGTCTTTTTGCTGATCGCCACTCAGTTGCGAGAAAAACTCTTTGGTGCCCGATTTGGCAATGGTGCCAAGGTGGGCAATGGCGTCTTGGCGGTTCATGCCGATGCCGTTGTCGGTGATGGTGATGGTTTTGGCTTGCGGGTCAAAGCCAATCTGAATCTTGAGTTCGGCATCGTTTTCAAACAAGGCATCGTTGTTGATGGCCTGAAAGCGCAGCTTGTCGCAGGCGTCAGACGCGTTGGAAACAAGCTCGCGCAAAAAAATTTCCTTGTTGGAATACAAGGAATGAATCATCAGGTGCAGCAGTTGCTTGACTTCGGTTTGAAAACCCAGTGTTTCTTTGTGAGCGCCCATGGTCAATTGTCCTTCTGGTAAAAATGAATGGCAGCTATATGGGTATGGTCAGGGGGATTTCAAGAGTTTACTTCTTCTATGCTGCTTTTTATACGCCGTTCCTTATACGCTGGTCTTCTTATCTCTATCTCTGTTACACCTTG
>JAAURO010000301.1 GCA_012032215.1 Limnobacter sp. | reverse complement strand
ACGGTCGTGCAGTTCGCCTTTGAACTGTATAGGCCCCCAGTTTGCGCGGTGCGCTTCGTTGAGCACCTGCACGGCTTCTTGCACTTCAGAATCAGAGGGCAGCATGGCTTGCACAATGTATTTAATTTGCGCCGGGTGAATGCTCCACATGCGTGTGTAACCAAAATCGCGGCGTGCACGCAGAGCATCTTCGCCCGCTGATTCGGGTTGTAGAATCTGGCGGCTTACATTGTGCGAGGGCACTTTGCCAAAACGGTGGCAGGCGGCAGAAATTTCAAGCTTGGCGCGGCGCACCAGTGGGTTTTCAAATTGGCCGGGTGAATTCAAGGCGCTTTTTGGTATGGCGCTGCGGTGGCCCGATAAAAAATCCATCAACCCAAACAGACAGCGATTCCACAGCCGGAACTTCTTGCAATGGCTTGCACTTCGGCCAAAGCACCGTGGGTTTCTATCAGTACGTGCAAGGGTGGCGTCTGGCTAATGCCTTGTTGCTGGCACAGGCTGTTAATGGCTTCCAGCGCTGCCTGCACGCACGCCAGGTTTTCTGGTTTGGGCAGCATAAGGTAGGCGGGCAGAGCGGCATTGGTGCGCAGCACCGCCTTGAGTTCCATGCCAAAGGCAGGGTGCCTGAAAGGGTGCAGGCGCAAACCGGGTTTGCGGTTGTCTGCGCCATAGCGCACCTGAAAGTCGGCCAGTGCCGAGGCTGCCCATTGTGCAGCTTCCTGTTCGTTGCCAATGGTGGCGCCGTCTTCCAGGTCAAGGGTAATGTCGAAGCACGCACCCATTTCTGCACGTATGCCGAGCGCTTTTTCAAAATACTTGGGATTGCCCGCGTAGTGGTCGCACACGGGCAACCAAGCCGCGTGGTAGTCGTCGCTGTATAAAATGGACGAAACGGTGTTTAAATCGGGGAGCAGGTTTTCATGGCGCTTGAAAAAAAGGCAGCCGTGGATTGCAGCGGCTTGCCTTTTCAGGGGTTTGTGAATTACTTCAGCAGGTGGGCTACGCCGGCTTTTTCTTCTTCCAGTTCTGCCAGGGTTTTGCTGATACATTCTTTCGAAAAAGCATCTATTTCCAGGCCTTGAACAATCTCGTATTTGCCCTTGGCGCACGTGACCGGAAAGCCAAACTGCATGCCCTCTGGAATGCCGTAAGAGCCATCGGAATGCACACCCATGGTAACCCACTCTCCTTGCGTGCCCAGCACCCAGTCGTGTATGTGGTCAATGGCAGCATTGGCAGCAGAAGCCGCTGAAGACAACCCGCGTGCCTCAATAATGGCCGCGCCGCGCTTGCCCACGGTAGGCAGGAAGGTGTTGGCGTTCCAGTCCTGATCGTTTATCAGGTCTTTAACCGATTTGCCCTCTACGGTGGCAAATCGGTAATCGGCGTACATGGTGGGCGAGTGGTTGCCCCATACGCACAGTTTCTTGATGGCGGCTACCGGTTTGCCGGTTTTTGTTGCAACCTGTGACAGCGCACGGTTGTGGTCCAGGCGCAGCATGGAAGTAAAGCATTCAGGAGCAAGATCGGGCGCAGACTGCTGCGCAATATAGGCATTGGTGTTGGCGGGGTTGCCAACTACCAGCACTTTGACAGTGCGTTTGGCGTGGTCGTTCAGGGCTTTGCCCTGTACGGTAAAAATAGCGCCGTTGGCTTCCAGCAAATCTTTGCGCTCCATGCCTTTGCTGCGGGGGCGTGCGCCAACCAGCATGGCCACATCGGCCTCTTTAAAGGCAACAGCGGGGTCGTCGGTAACCACCACACCCGCCAGCAGCGGAAAGGCGCAATCTTCCAGCTCCATGACCACGCCTTTAACGGCGGGCAGGGCGGCGGTAATGTCCAGTAGTTGCAATATCACGGGCTGGTCTTTGCCGAGCATGTCGCCGTTGGCAATTCTGAAAAGCAGGCTGTAGCCAATCTGGCCGGCTGCGCCGGTTACTGCTACACGCATGGCAGGTTTGGTCATGTTATAACTCCCGATTCAAAAGGCACAAAGCACGTATTCTAGACGCATTCATGTGCAACAACAGCGTGCTGGGGTTGCAATATCTGATTTCTTGCGTTGGCTGGCTTGTATTTGAATGTATTGCAGCTTGTGCAAGATGCTGCTGGCTAAATGACACATTCTGGCAAGAAAATTGAGCACGCCCCAACCCATGTCAGTTGGAATGCTCCAAAATAGAGGCCGGTTGTACAAGGGCTGAATAAAGGCTGTATGCTTGCGCCCGCTTAACCCGGCTTTTTAACTTACTTCCAGATTCAAACCATGTCAGAACCCTCCGCTAAAAAACGGCCTGAATACCGAAATATTCATGTCTCTCAAATCCTGAAGTACAGTTTGCCCCTGGCGGGCAAGTTGTCTATTTTGCACCGCATCAGTGGGGCGCTGCTTTTTCTGGCGCTTCCGGTTATTTTGTTGCCGCTCTTCGACAAAAGCATTACCTCTGAGTATTCCTTTGCTGAAATGAAACACCTGGTCGATTCGCCCTTGGTAAAACTGGTGTTGCTGGGGCTTATCTGGTCGTATCTGCATCACTTCTGTGCAGGCATGCGCTATTTGGCACTCGATCTGCACATGGGACGTTGAAAAATACAAGGCCCACAAAAGCGCGGGCATTGTGTTCGCTGTTAGCCTGGCGCTTACTGCCTTGTTTGGTCTTAAATTGTTTGGGGTGTTTTAATGTCAAATCGCATTGGTTCCAAGCGCTTGGTGGTAGGGGCGCATTACGGACTTAAAGAGTGGGTGCTGCAGCGTATTACCGCTGTCATCATGAGTGTATACACCATCGGTTTGGTGCTGGTGGCCTTGTTTACACCCAATCTGGATTATTCAACCTGGGTGGGCTTTTTTAACTTCAAGGTGTTTGCCTTTCCCTTGGGTAAAATGCTGGCTCTGCTGGCTGTGTTGTCTTTGTGTTATCACGCCTATATTGGCATTCGCGACATCTGGATGGACTACATCAGGCCCACTGGTATCCGCTTGGCATTGCAGGTGTTGTCCGGCTTGTGGTTGCTTGCTGCAGCCGCTTACGCCATTGAGATTCTCTGGAGGGTATAAAAAGTGGCTGGAATTAAAACATCCCTTCCTC
>JAAURO010000300.1 GCA_012032215.1 Limnobacter sp. | reverse complement strand
GTGCGGTGTTGGTCAGGGTTAAATCCAGTTGCAGGTTGTTGGCGTTGCCTTGAGGCTGGCTCATGCCGCTGCCTTCTACCACCAGTGCTTTGGTAGGTTCTATGGCAAAAAGGGCGCTCAGCCTGCTTGGCAGAGCATTCACCAAGCTGGGTAAGCCGGGGGTGTAGGGCAGCCAGGCGGTGCGGTCCCACCACAGCAGTTGCAGTGCAAGCACAGCCGCCAGGCTGCTAAGCACCATTTTGCCTGCGCGGGGAAGGTCGTTCCATTTGGGCAGCCAATGCAGTGGCTGGTTGCGCTTCTTGGGCTTTCCGGCCTGTGCAAAACGGTGGGGCAGCCTGGTTTGCCGGGGTTGCGGGGGCTGGTTGGGCGGGCATGGCAGGGGGTTCGTTGTCTTCCAGCTGCATGTGTTCCCACAATTCAGAATCGGCGGCGGCCAGGTGGTCGATGCCGGAAAATGCGGCTTTGCATTGCCCGCAGCGCACTTGGCCTTCGTGCACCTGAAGTTGTCCAAGTGAAACCTTAAACAGGGTTTTGCAGGCGGGGCAGCGGGTGGCAAGGCTCATGGGGTGCGCTCGTGCGTGGGGTTGTTGTGTAACCGGGTGCCGTGCAGGCAAACCCAGCCATCGCGTTCTGCCCACACGCGCATGTTCATCCACGGGCGGTAGCAGGCCATTACTTCTTCTGCCTGGCGCGCCAGCACGCCAGAAAGCACCAAATGCCCATCAGCTTGCACGTGGGCGCACAAGGAAGGTGCCAGCAGTTTAAGCGGATTCGACAAAATATTGGCCAGCACCACGGGAAACTGGCCTTTGGCAGCCGGTAAGTCGGGTTGGCCACAGGCCATTTCAACCTGGTTGCGCTGGGCGTTGTAGGCTGTGCTGGCAATGGCTTGCGTATCTACGTCTACCCCAATGGCTTGGCTGGCACCCAGCTTCAGGGCCGCTATGCCCAATATGCCAGAACCACAGCCGTAATCCAGCACGGGCTGGCCCACGGGTGGGTTTTCGCAAAGCCAGCGCAGGCACAGGGCGGTGGTGGGGTGGGTGCCGGTGCCAAATGCCAGGCCTGGGTCTAGAGTAAGGTTTATTCGCCCAGGGGCTTGCACCGCTTCGTGCCACGAGGGCACAACCCAGAGCGTGTCGGTAATGCAAACCGGTTCAAACTGCGATTGGGTAAGCCGCACCCAGTCTTCTTGGGGCACTTGGCTGAAGGTGGCCGATGTGCGTTGCGCATCATCGAGCGGCAGTTCAGCCAGCAGGGTGTGGGCCTCGGTTTGGCTGCGGCACAGCACTTTCACGTGGTTGATGTGCCAGCCGAAGGTTTCTGGTTCCATGCCGGGTTCGCCGTATTGGGGCTGTTCGGCATCGGTGTTGGCTTGTGCGTCTTCCAGGCCAACAGCCAGTGCGCCGAGTTCCAGCAGCAAGTCCGATACCTCGTCGGCCAGTTCGAAGGGCAGGGTGAGTGTGATTTGCACCAGTGGTGTGGCTTGTTGGGTGCGTTCCTGGCTTGCCTTTGGTTTGCCCATTACGAAACCCGTGCTTTCAGTTTCTGTTCCAGGTAGTGAATGCTGGTGCCGCCTTCGGCAAAGCGAGCGTCTTCCAGAAGTTCACGGTGCAAGGCGGTGTTGGTTTTTATGCCATCCACCACCAGTTCCGACAAAGCCTGACGCATTCTGGCCATGGCCTGCGCACGATCTTCGCCGTAAGAAATCACCTTGGCTATCATGGAATCGTAAAACGGCGGCACGTTGTAGCCTGCATACACATGCGAATCCACCCGAATGCCTGGCCCACCTGGTGGGTGCCACCCCTTGATGGGGCCTGGCGAGGGCGTAAATTTAAAGGGGTCTTCAGCGTTGATGCGGCATTCAATGGCATGGCCACGGAACTGGATTTCCTTTTGCTTGAAGCGCAGCTTCAGGCCGGCGGCAATGCGCAGTTGTTCCTGCACAATATCTATGCCGGTGATCATTTCGGTGACGGGGTGTTCTACCTGCACGCGGGTGTTCATTTCAATGAAATAAAACTCGTTGTTTTCGTACAGAAATTCAAAGGTGCCTGCGCCGCGGTACTTGATTTTCCGGCAGGCGTCCGCGCAGCGTTCGCCGATGCGTTCGATATGACGGCGTGGAATGCCAGGAGCCGGTGCTTCTTCAATCACCTTTTGGTGACGGCGCTGCATGGAGCAATCGCGTTCGCCCAGCCACACGGCGTTGCCGTGTTCATCGGCCAGTACCTGAACTTCAACGTGACGGGGGTTTTCCAGAAATTTTTCCAGATACACCGCCGGGTTGTTAAAAGCAGAGCCTGCTTCGCTGCGGGTCATGTTGACGGCGTTAATCAGTGCGGCTTCGGTGTGTACCACGCGCATGCCGCGGCCACCGCCACCCCCTGCGGCTTTTATGATGACCGGATAGCCCACTTTTCGGGCAATTTTCACGATTTCGCGCGGGTCTTCGGGCAGCTCGCCTTCGGAGCCCGGAACACACGGTACCCCTGCCTGCAGCATGGCTTGTTTGGCCGATACTTTGTCGCCCATCAGCACAATGGATTCGGCGCGAGGGCCAATAAAGGTGAAGCCGCTTTTTTCAACGCGGTCGGCAAAGCTGGCGTTTTCCGACAAAAAACCGTAGCCGGGGTGAATGGCTTCGGAGTCGGTGACTTCGGCAGCGCTAATAATGGCGGGAATATTGAGGTAGCTGTCTTTGGAGGCGGGGGGGCCTATGCAAACCGATTCATCGGCCAGCTTGACGTACTTGGCATCGGTATCGGCGGTAGAGTGGACAGCCACAGTTTTAATGCCCATTTCCCGGCAAGCGCGCAAAATGCGCAGGGCAATCTCTCCGCGGTTGGCGATGAGGATTTTTCCAAACATGGGGTGTTGCTCCGGCTTACTCAATGATGAACAGCGCTTGACCGAACTCAACCGGTTGGCCATTTTCTGCCAGAATGGCTTTTACCGTGCCGGTTTTGTCGGCTTCGATTTCATTGAGCAGCTTCATGGCCTCAATGATGCACAGGGTGTCGCCTTCTTTAACCTGGGCGCCCACTTCCACAAAGTTGGGTGAACTCGGGTTGGGTGCACGGTAAAACGTGCCCACCATGGGAGAGAGAACCT
>JAAURO010000299.1 GCA_012032215.1 Limnobacter sp. | reverse complement strand
AAAATAAAAATATGGCATAGCTCCCGGCTCTGCTTTCTTGCCCAGGCACTTGGGGCACTGCCTTCCGGCTAGGCATTGCCGAAACCCCGCCTGCTGCTTTACTTGCTCGGCGGCCGTTAACTCGCCCTCGGCGCCAGGCGCCTCGGTGCTCAAACATGCCCGGCCTTTATCCTTCGCAAGATAAAACCGCAGACGGCGGGCACCGCTTTAATCGCCGGGAGCCACACCCCACAGCGCCATGGCAAGAAAGAACTGCAAAACCTATGCCATATTTTTGTTTTCCAGCTATATGGTTCAAAAAAATTTGATTTTTTTACTCATGCCTCGTTGGCAACAAGGGTGCAAGAAGCACAGAATGGCTCTTACAGCACCACGGATACCAAAGGGTTGCTGCTTAATGCACGGTAAATGGCATCAAGTTGAGGCTGGTTTTCTACCCACACCTGGCAGGTCAGGCTGAGGTAAGTGCCATTTTTGCTGGAGCGCATTTCCACTTGGGTTGGCTTGAATCCTGGTGATTGCTCCAGCAGCAGGTTGCTGATGGTTTCCGCAAAGCCTTCCACGCTTTTTCCCATCACCTTGATGGGAAAAAGCACGGAAATTCAATCAGGCTTACTGCCGAAGGCGTTGCACCTTCGGTTTTACCGGAAGATTCCGGCAGCTTGGGCGGGGTCATTCTTCGTCTTTCCACCACAGTTTGGCTGAGTCAATAAGTCGCCCAACTATGCCCGCTTCTTCAATGCCTTTAAGTGCCAGCAGTGGTTTTTCCAGAATGGTTTTCCCTTCCAGCGTCAGTTTGAGTGTGCCCAGTTCAGTGCCGGCGGCAATCGGGGCTATCAAGTGGTCTTTGCGTTGCACGGTGGCTTCCAGTTGTTTGGACATGCCTCGGGGTACGTTGACCAGCAGGGGTTCGGTAACGCCCATGGGTACTTCTTTCTCGCTGCCTTTGTACACCTGGCTGGTGGCTACAGCTTGTTTGGCATCGTACAGTTTGACGGTTTCGTACATCTGGAAGCCGTAGTTCAGCAGCTTCAGGCTTTCCTGGGTGCGAGCCTGATCGGACTGGGTGCCCAGCACGACTGAAAGCAGGCGGCGTTCCAGGCCAATTGGCAGTGTGCGTTTGGCAGAGCTGACCAGGCAGTAACCTGCTGAATCGGTGTGGCCGGTTTTCATGCCGTCTACGGAGGGGTCTATCCAGAGCAGGCGGTTGCGGTTGGGCTGGCGTATGCCGTTGTAGGTGTATTCTTTTTCGCTGTACAGGCGGTAGTACTCGGGGAATCTTTTAATAATCGCGCTGGCAAGGGTGGCCAGATCATCGGCTGTGGTGTAGTGCTGTGGGCCGGGCAGCCCGGTGGAGTTTTCGAAATTGGTTCCGGTTAAACCCAGGCGCTTGGCCTGCTGGTTCATGAGTGCGGCGAAGTTGGCTTCGTCACCGGCCAGCAATTCGGCCAGCGCACGGGTGGCATCGTTGCCAGATTGTACAATCATGCCATGCAGCAGTTGGTCTACGGTTACTTCTTTGCCGGGCTCAATGAACATGCGTGAGCCCTCGGCCTTCCAGGCGTTGGTAGACACAGGCACTTTTTGATCCATGCTGATTTGTTTGCTTTCCAGGGCGTCAAACACCAGGTAGGCGGTCATGAGCTTGGTGAGCGAAGCGGGCTCCAGGCGCTCCTGGCTGTTGAATTTTGCCAGGGTTTGGTTGGTGGTTATATCTACCAAAATGTAGCCCTTGGCTCCAATTTCGGGGGCTGGCACCATGTTGCTGGCGTGCGTGGGTGCCGCCGACGCCAAAAGGCCAAGGCCCAGGGCGGTGCTGGTTGCCACTCGGCTGATTCGGTGTGAAATACGTGTCATTGCAGACTTAACCAAGAAAAAAGCTCCTATTTGTTGAATGTCTTGAATGGTTCAGGTGTGTAGTTGGTCGGTGGACAAAGCGGGGTAATACCGCACCAGCGTTTCTTTAAGCAAGGGCAGTTTGCCGTGGAAAAAGTGTTCTACACCGGGCATAACCACCACGGGCAGGCTTTGTGGCCTCGCCCAGTCCAGCACGGTTTGAAGCGGTACGGTGTCATCGGCTTCGCCGTGGATAACCAGGGTGTCAGCGGGCACCCTGGCCACGTTAAACCGGCTGGTGGCGGTGCCCACAAGTGCCAGTTTTCCCACTGGCAGGCCTGCTTGCCCCGCCAGATTGGCTGCATGCGAGGCAACAAACGCGCCAAACGAAAACCCGGCAAGCGCTATAGGGTGCTTTTGGGCGCTGGGTGCAAGCAGGCTGGTGTGGGCTGTTTGAATAACGCGCAGCATGTCGTGCGATTCTCCGTTGCCGTGGTCGTGCAGGCCGCCCGATTTCCCCACACCCCGAAAATTAAACCGCACAGCCAAGTAGCCCAGCTGCAAAAATGCACGTGCCAGCGTTTGTGCCACTTTGTTGTCTTTGGTGCCGCCAAACAGCGGGTGTGGGTGGGCCACCACGGCAAGCCCGGCCAGATTTTCTGTGGCAGGGCGGTCGATAGACACTTCAATGGGGCCGCTATGGCCCTCCCACAGGGTGTGTTCGGTTTTGGGGTTCATGGCAATCGCAGGCGTTGAACAATGTCTCCGCCAACCAGGTGTTTTTCGATGATTTCATCGATGTCGGTTTTGTCCACGTAGGTGTACCACACGCCTTCGGGGTATACCACCAGCACCGGGCCTTCGTTGCAGCGATCCAGGCAGCCTGCTTTGTTCATGCGGACTTTGCCTGCACCACTCTGGCCCAGTTCTTTAATGCGTTGCTTAGCATATGCGTGCACATCAGACGCGCAGAAATCCTGGCAGCAGGCTTCGTTGTTCTCGCGCTGGTTGATGCAGAAAAAAACGTGTTTTTTGAAGTAGCTCACGACTGACCATTGCCCAAATTTCAAGCTGGTATTATCGCGCAAACCTCGGGTTTTCTCGGCTCATCAGTGCCAAAACCCCCAACGCAAGCAGGGGCCATATTTCACCTACCCACTTGCCTGCCTGTTGCAGGCTAATGAGTTGGGTCATGAGAAAGCCGCTGCTGGGGCCAGGGTCGGGGTTGTACATACCAGGAACAAATGCGGTAACCAGCCAGCCCACGGTAAGCACACCCAGGCCAACGCG
>JAAURO010000298.1 GCA_012032215.1 Limnobacter sp. | reverse complement strand
CGGAAACGACTTCGTGGTGCTGAATAACCTGTCCGGGCACTTGCCCCTGAATGCCAGCTTGATAAAACGCCTGGCCGACAGGCATTTTGGCGTGGGCGCCGACCAGGTGTTGGTGGTGGAAAGGGCGAAATCGGATGTTCACGATTTCAAATACCGCATTTTTAATGCCGATGGCCAGGAGGTGCAGCAGTGCGGCAATGGTGCGCGCTGCTTTGCGCACTATGTGTTTGAAAAAGGCCTTACCCAGAAAAAAAGCTGCTGGTTGAAACCCTCTCGGGGATTATTGCACCTGAAATTCTTGCCCCCGGCCAAGTGCGGGTGGACATGGGCCCCGCCCGGTTCGATCCTCTCTCTTTGCCGTTTCTGCCAGAAGGCCTGCCAACCCGGCAGGTGGGTGGGCTTACCCAGTTTGAATTGTCGGTCACGGCGCCTGCGCGTGGCACTCCCGGCCACACCGGGCTGGAGTTCAGCCAAAAGCACTGGGTGTCTGTGGTGTCGATGGGCAATCCGCATGTGGTGCTGGTTGTGGAACAGCCCCCCAACGATGCCGCTGTGCAGTTGCTGGGTGCAGCGTTGGAGTGTCATCCTGCTTTTCCAGAGCGGGTGAATGTGGGTTTTCTAACACCGGTAAATCCGCACAAAGGGCACCTGCGTGTGTACGAGCGCGGCGTGGGCGAAACCTTGGCCTGCGGAACGGGTGCTTGCGCTGCCGCTGCGGTGGGCATGCGCATGGGTTTGTTTTCCGGGAGTGTGGATTTGGTGAAACACGGTGGTGTTTTGCACATTGAATGGGACGGCCTGGCCGCATCGCATGTCATGATGAGTGGCCCTGCTGTCACTGTCTTTGAAGGAGTGTTTGTTGTATGAGCCTTTCGGCAACCGATGTGGCTGATTTTCTGAAGCACAACCCCGATTTTTTGATAAACAACCCCGGTATTCTGGCGTTTGTGCATTTGCCTGGTCAAAGCACCGAAAAGGTGGCTTCTTTGCAAGAGCGGCAGGTGCAAACCATGCGCGACAAGGTTAAATCGCTGGAACAAAAGCTGGTGGATGTGGGGCGTGCCGCGGTAGAAAACCAGGCCATTTTAAACAATCTGCAAACTTTGCAACGCAATCTGCTGCGGGTTATAGATACCGACAATGTGCCCGGGGTACTGGTGTCTGAAGTGCAAAAGCACTTCAGTGTGCCTATGGCTAAACTTGCCTTGTGGGGTGAGCAGTTGCCCAGCATTCCCCCTGCATTTAAAGGGGAGTTAAGCGAGTCGCAGCGCGCCCAGGTAAACGCCATTTCGGGTGTGTATTGCGGGTTTGCCGAGCATGCTCCCGTTGATTTTTTTGCCTGCGAAGAATCGCGGCCCCGTTCAGTGGTTCTGATTCCGTTGCGGGTGGGGCTTGGCCCGATTGCGTTTGGCTGTTTAAGCCTGGGCTCGCCCGATAAAGATCGTTTTGCGCCCAATTTGTCCACCGATTTTTTAACCACTTTGGCCGAAACAGCATGTGCGGCATTAACGCGCTTAACGCGGCAAACCGCGATTTAGTCGAGGCATATTGCCGCCACCTGGCGGACGAGCGGCGTTTAAGCGCGCACACCGTGCTGGCGGCACGGCGTGATTTGGCCTGGATTACCGCATCACTGCTGCAGCTTACCCAGCACGATTTGCGCTCTTTGGCGGCAGAGCGTCAGTGCCAAGGGGGCATCGCCTGCTAGCTTGGCACGCATGACATCTAGCTGGCGCGGCTTTTTTGCCTACTTGCAAGAGCAGGGCAAGCGCACCGACAATCCGGCTTTTGCGTTAAAAACCCCCAGGCAAGCCAAGCGCCTGCCCAAGGCGTTGCAACCCGAGAAAATGGATCAGTTGTTACATGGCGGTTTGCCCAGTCTGTTTGCGGCCCAACGTACGTTTGTGCTGCTGCTGCTTTTGTATGCAACGGGTCTGCGCATTGGTGAGGCGCTTTCCTTGCGTTGGAGCACAGAAAACCGCCCTGGGGAAAGCGTGGTGCATGTTGACCGTGGCGAAGTTCAGGTGCTGGGCAAGGGCGGCAAGCCCAGGGTGGTGCCATTGCTGCCTGAAGTGCTTGAAACCTTGCTGAACTGGAAAGCGTTGCAGGAACAGCATATAAAGGCTGGTGCACTGGAAGCCGGTACTCAGCTCAGGGTGCTTGATTCGGGTTGGGTGTTTCTTTCTGCCAGGGGGCTTTGTCTTTCGGTGCGGCAAGCGCAAAAGGACGTGGCAAAGTGGGCGCAGGAAAAAGGCATGGCGCAACGTATCCACCCGCACATGCTGCGTCACACTTTCGGAACCCATTTGCTGACGGAAAGCCAAAAACTTGCGTGCCGTGCAGGAGTTGTTGGGTCACGCCTCTTTAAGCTCTACGCAGGTGTACACGGCTTTGGATTTCAAGCATTTGGCAGCGGTGTACGACGATGCGTTTCCACGAGCCAAAAAACCAGACGGGACCTGACAGGCAGGTGGCCTCTGCTCAGCAAGCAATGTCCAAGCGCTTGAACCACGCCAGAATTTCATGGGCCAGTTCTGGGCCTTGGCGCATTTTGACTGCCCATGTCTGCGCGTGGCTGTGCAATTCCCGGTGGTGGCTGCATACCTTGAGCCAGCGCTGCGCCAAGTGTGTCTGGTCTTCAAGGCCATTCCAGTGCAGCCACAACTGCCACAGGGCTTTTTTGGCTGTTGCACCCAGTCCTTGGGCATACAGCTCAAAAAATGCCTGAAGCTTCTCTATGTGGGCGTTGTCGGGTGTGTGGTAAATATGCCAGACAAAAGGTTTGCCTGCCAGTTGGGCGCGCACGAAGGAATCTTCTCCGCGCACAAACAAAAAATCGAACTGGTTCAGGCGTGCGTCAAACGCGGTTATGGGGCAAAAAGGCAGCCATACTTTTTTTGGTGTGGGTGAATGGGTGTTGCGCGTTGGCACCGCCATGGTTTGGTGGGGCAGCAAGGCCTTTTCCAGGGCGTTTTCGGCCGCGTTTGCCGGTGTGCCCGGGTAGCAAAACACAAAAATGCGGGGGAATGGTGTGTTGGGCTGGTCTGGCGGGGCGTTGTGCTTTGGGTTTGGGGGGGGCGAGCGGCGGGCAGTCGGCATGAATTAACCCCCCTACGTGTCAGGCAAAAACCG
>JAAURO010000297.1 GCA_012032215.1 Limnobacter sp. | reverse complement strand
GCTTTTTTCCTCAGCGGCGGCAGCGGGCAGCAGCTTCTTGTTCACGCTTGGCGCGTGCCTGGTCATCGGCTTCTTCCGTGCCTGTGGACTTCAGCTTTTCAACAGCCTCGTGGGCTTTTTTCTCTTCTTCAGCACGGGCTACGGCCTCTTCCTGCAACTGTTTTTCGCGCAGGCGCTCTTGTTCAAGACGCTCCTGTTTGGATTTTAAGTCGGCTTCCTGGCGCGCCAGCAATTCACTTTGCTTTTGGGCCTCTACATCGCGCCGTGCCTGTTCAGCAGGGTCAATGCGCGGCGGAACGGGTACTTCAGTGGCCACCGATTTGCCGGATGCATCTTCTTTTTGCACGGAAAACGCGTTTTTTTACGCACTTCTACCTGAACCGTGCGTGCGCGGCCTCCTGGCCCAGCCTGCTTGAGTTCTGTGGTTTTGCGGCGAGTAAGGGTGATTTTCTTTTTATCGCCCGGGGCATCGCCATGGGCCTTGCGAAGGCTTGCCAACAACCGTCCTTTGTCGGCCTCGGTTACCTCGTCTTCCTTGGACGATTTATTCACGCCTGCTGAATTGAGTTGCTCCAGCAACACATCGGCTGGCATTTTCAATTCCGCTGCAAATTGTGCAACTGTTGTACTGGTCATCTACTCTTCCTTCAAATCCTCAAATTCAGTGCAGATTGCGTCTGCCCCGGTGCTTTGCCGCGCTGGTCTGGACGTTATTCAAACCAGTGGGCGCGTGCCTTCATGATGACATCGCGTGCGCGCTCTTCTGGAATTCCAGTCATTTCTACCAACTCATCGACAGCCAGTTCAGCGAGACCATCGCGATTTTTAATGTCGTTTTCTGACAATTTTTGAACCAGCTCAGAATCCACGCCTTCCAGCGCCATAAGGTCTGGCGCCCTTTCAACCAGTTCCTCGCGAACAATGGCTTCGGTAAGCAGGGAATTGCGCGCACGGTTGCGTAATTCTTCAATGGTTTCCGCGTCGAATGCCTCAATTTCAAGCATTTCTTCCAGAGGCACATAAGCCACCTCTTCCAGACCAGTAAAACCTTCTTCAGCCAATACTTCAGCCACTTCCTGCTCAACGCCAAGCTTGGTCATAAACAATTCAACAATCCCCAAGGCTTCTTCTTCGCTGCGCTTGGCAGACTCTTCGGGGGTCATTATATTGATTCGCCAGCCGGTCAGATCACTTGCCAGACGCACGTTTTGACCACTTCGGCCAATCGCCAGGGCCAGCTCGTCTTCGGCCACCACCACCTGCATGGCATGTTCTTCTTCGTCAACCACAATGGACTGTACGGTAGCCGGTGACAAAGCACCGATGACAAATTGTGCAGGGTCTTCGGACCACAGTACGATGTCTACACGTTCCCCGCCCAGTTCCTGGGTGACCGCTTGCACACGCGAGCCACGCACGCCAACGCAGGTGCCAATGGGATCGATGCGGTTGTCGTGTGCGAGTACGGCAATTTTTGCACGCATGCCGGGGTCGCGGGCGGCAGCCTTGATTTCCAGGTAGCCTTGCTCAATTTCAGGCACTTCCATGGCAAACAGGGCCTTGATAAATTCAGGCGAAGTGCGTGACAAAATGACCTGCTGACCCCGTGCCAAACGATCTACCTTCCAGAGAAAAGCGCGGATTCTGTCGCCAGGGCGAAGGTTTTCGCGTGGAATCATTTGTTCGCGAGGCAGACGGGCCTCTACACGGCCACTTTCAACAATGGCATCGCCGCGCTCCATGCGCTTGACCTGACCAATGACAATGCTTTCACCACGCTGCAGAAAGTCGTTCAGAATCTGTTCGCGCTCGGCATCGCGTACACGCTGCAAAATAACCTGCTTGGCTGCCTGTGCGCCTATACGACCAAATTCAATGGGCTCCAGCTCTTCTTCGATGAAATCGCCAACCTGCGGATTGTCAATGAATTTTGCGGCTTGCTCGGGAACCATCTGGTAGGAGGGGTCGTAGAGATCTTCGTCGGCAACGACTTCCCAGCGGCGAAAAGACTCGTAATCGCCAGACTCGCGATCGATTTCAACGCGTACATCGACTTCTTCGTCAAACCGTTTTTTGGTGGCTGAGGCCAATGCCAATTCCAGGGCACCAAATACTATTTCTTTTCTACGTTTTTTTCGCGTGCCAGCGCATCGACCAGCAAAAGCAACTCACGGCTCATTCCAAAGCTCCTAAAACTGTAGGTGCGGCACCAGCCTGGCCGCCGCAACATCTGCTATTTCAAAATTCAACTGCACGGGCTTCTGACCCGAGTCAGACATGTATTCAAGGACGAAACCGGAAATCTCGCCAAGGCGAAGGATTCCTTTGAAATTTTTCTGGTTTTCCACTGCTTTTTTGAGCTTGAGACTGACCTCGTGACCCACAAACCGATTGAAGTCACGCAGACGGCGAAGCGGCCTGTCTACGCCTGGCGAGGACACTTCCAGACGCTCGTAAGGCACATTTTCCACCGTTAGCAGGTTGGACAACTGGTGGCTGACTTTCTCGCAATCAACCACGGTTACGCCTTTTGGGGAATCAATGGAAACCCGCAAAAGACCGCCTTGCTCGCGTTCTAAATCAGCCAGTTCCAGTCCCAGAGAGGCAATAGCTGCCTCGGCATCGGGCACCCAGCGCTCTGCCCACACACCAGCCCAACCATTTCCTGCAAATTCTTCCGGATTAACCAAGTACCACCTTATATTTTCGCTTTTCGAGCCCATTTTACCGGGCTTATATATGCCCACGCAGGCGACTTGACAAGGCCCGCAGATCGACACCCATAAAAAAAAATGGGCTGAAAGCCCACTCGCAGCGAGGCGCTTCTTTTCTCGGTGAGCGCCTCAGGCAGACGCGATTATGAACGAATCTGCCTTTCTTTTCAAGCCAGTTTTGCAAAAAGAGACAAACGATGGCCTGGCAACAGCTTGTACAGCGCCTTTTCACCCTAATCCCGGCTTGATGCCCCGGGTTCGAGGACTGTTCGAAACCCCGCCTGCGCTCTCGCTCTGGTCGGCGGCCGTTAACTCGCCCTCGCCCCTGGCGGGGCTGCGGCACATGCCAACGCGCCGCAGCGTGAAAGCACGACCGAGGTTTCGGGCAAAGCCTTAGCTGGGACGGCATGCCCCAGTG
>JAAURO010000296.1 GCA_012032215.1 Limnobacter sp. | reverse complement strand
CACCTGGCGGGTGTAATAGGTTCTAGGCCCGGCCTGCGGCACCACAGCAGACACAAAATAATGCTGAACCATCGCCAGCCAGCCACCTTCCGATACTTTTTGGTGCTCAGCAGATTTGTCTGCAATGTTTGAAAATTTAATTTTCGTGTACTTGTTTCGGGAGTGTAGATTGCAGGCCCGGTAAACGTGGAATACAGCTTGGAGTCGCCAGGCAGAGGTGCTTCATCGCGTGTAATTTGCAGGTACACCGAAGGGTTGGCAAGCACTTGCCCAGATTGATTGTTTACCTGAGCTTTAAAACTGATTTCATAAGAATTTTTATACACCGTATAGGTGTAAACAACCTCAATGCCATTCTGCGTGCTTGAAAACACCAGATTCAAGGCATCTTGTCCTTGCGCAAACTCCGTTTGACCAGACACAAACTCAAAAGGACTGCGGTGGTTGGGCGCACCTGGCACACCCACAACACCGGCCTGGCCTAAATAAGTGCGATTGGCAGACTGCTCGAACAACTGCACAGGCTGATCGACTTTACCCACAGCCGGATGCCCCAACAAGCGCGATCCTACCAACTGGGCACCTTGGGTAGAAAAGGTGAGTTCAAGAATGTCCGTTTTGACAGTAACCAACTTGGGTTGCTCAGTGGGCAGCAAATCACCGGATGCAACACCAGCACCAACAAGCCCTTGCAGACCAGACTCAGAAGCATTTGCAGAAACAACCGGGGCAGAAGGAGCCTGTGGCAAGTCGTTGATTGGCTGCACTGCTGACGCGCCGCCAGCAGAACCCTGCGTGTTGTCAGTGCCCGGCACCAAATGATTGTCAGTTTGCGCCACAGGGGGTTTACCAAATCCCAGCACACCGGGGCGCCCTTGTGAAATCTGATAGTTGTCCCAGAGCATAAGACAAGAAAAGCTGAAAATCATCAGCAGGACTAACCTACGGGTTTCCATGTGTATCCTTCGTGGTGGGCTTTGGCGCCGATGGGTAAAACTGTGTTGAAGGCCGCTCTGGAACAGGGTCGAAACCACCAGCATTCCAGGGGTTGCAACGGCAAATCCGCTTAACAACCAGTGCGATTGAGCGGCCGGCGCCATGCATTCTAACTGCTTGCAACGCGTATTCTGAGCAACTTGGGTAAAAACGGCAGGAGGCTGGAAAAAGCGGACTTATTCCGAGCTGGTAAGCCCGGATACATGCACTGGCAATCTTTGAAAAAGCTGTTGGAATTCGTTCCACCATGCCGCCCTGGCTGAATAAGGAATACCGTGAACAGGTTTGGTTAAACGCACGAGCAAAAAACCTTGCGCACCGGGGTGTAGTATTAAACGCGAGGCTTCCCGGCTTAAACGCTTCAAAGTGTGGCGATCAATAGCCCGACGCACAAGCTTTTTAGGCACCAACACACCTAACTGCAGTGGCATGGTGCCTGGTAACGAGTGCAACATCAGGTTTGCCGTACGGCAAACCGGTTTGGTTTTCAGCAGCGAACCAAAGCCTTCTGACTTGCAAACAGGCGCACAAAAGCGTTTTCCGCCCCTCTTTACTGGCAACAAGTCTGACAAAATAAAACAACCAGACCAGAAAGCAGGCTGTTCAATTAAACCGACAAACGGGCACGGCCTTTGGCACGACGAGCGCGTAAGACCGCGCGACCACCACGGGTTCGAGACCGAACCAGAAAGCCATGGGTGCGTTGACGGCGGGTTTTGGATGGTTGATAGGTGCGTTTCATGATATGCCTTTGTGCGAAACCTTCTTGTTAAAAAAATCTTTGCGCCCAGCCAGGCTCCAAAAGAACCGATGATTATAAGATGTTTTTTCGGGTTTGACCAGATTTTTCGATGTAATTTTGGCAACTTACAAAGCAGTGCAGTTGGTGCGTGGTTGTTTGGATACAATATCAGGCTCGCTCATCTGAATCCCCTTTTCAAGCAAGGCAATTGTCAACGTGATAGAGCAATTCTGGAATCACTGTGTTGAAACACTGGAAAAAGAGATTCCCCCACAGCAAATCAAGCTCTGGATAGACCCCCTTTCCATTGTGGACTTCGACGAAGACACCGCCAAACTCACTATGGCGGCCCCAAACCGTTTCAAGCTGGACTGGGTGGTAAACAACTTCGGCGGACGTTTCAACCAGCTAGCCACCGACTATTTTGGCTGTGACATCCACATCGACTGGAAAGTAGTTAGTCGGCAGAGTGCGCCCGTACGGCGCTCGTCCGAGGGTGAAGTAGTAGAAAACTCAGTTTCTTTTGTACAGGCCTCATCAGCAAACCACACCGCGCCTGCCATAAAAGAAGAAATAAACCAGGAAATCTCACAGTCGGTTTATGAAAAATCTCGTCTTAACAAAGACTTGTGTTTTGGTAACTTTGTTTCCGGTCGCGCCAACCAACTGGCACGCGCTGCCGCCGAACAGGTTGCAGCAAATCCCGGTGTGTCGTACAACCCCTTGTTTTTGTATGGAGGAGTGGGTTTGGGTAAAACCCACCTGATTCACTCGATCGGCAACAAACTGTTGGAAAGAAACCGCGGTGCCTCTATTCGTTACATTCACGCCGAGCAATACGTGAGCGATGTGGTCAAAGCCTACCAGCGCAAAGCCTTTGAGGAATTCAAACGGTCTTATTACTCACTCGACCTCTTGCTAATTGATGATATTCAGTTTTTCGCCGGTAAAAACCGTACCCAGGAAGAGTTTTTCTATGCCTTCGAGCAACTGATAGCCGCCCGCAAACAAATTATTATCACCAGTGACACCTACCCAAAAGACATTCAGGGCATTGAAGAAAGGCTGATATCGCGCTTTAACAGCGGACTCACCGTTGCCATAGAGCCCCTGAACTGGAAATGCGGGTAGCCATTCTGCTTAAAAAAGCGGAGCAGCAACAGGTAGCCCTTTCCGAAGATGTGGCCTTTTTTGTGGCCAAGCACATGCGCTCGAACATTCGTGAACTAGAAGGCGCCCTGCGACGCATCATGGCGTATGCGTCGTTTCACAACAAATCAGATGCCATCACCATGGAGTTGGTACGCGAGGCGCTTCGCGACATGATTTCAGTGCACCACGGGCAAATTTCCGTGGAGGCCATTCAGAAAACAGTGGCTGAATTCTACAAAATGA
>JAAURO010000295.1 GCA_012032215.1 Limnobacter sp. | reverse complement strand
CGGCGGCGCCGCGGCGGCGCTCGCCCATAGGAAGGCCAGTACCGCGAGCCCGAGCCCGCCGCGCGTCATCGGAGCAGATGGGGTCGCCACTTGCGCTTGCCCCGATGGTACCAGACTTGGCGCCGGGCACCATCGCGGCCGAAGCGGCCGCGCCCTCACTTGTTGGGCGGGTACTTTTGCAGCTTGCGCTGCAGCGAGCGGCGATGGATGCCGAGGCGGCGCGCGGCCTCGGAGATGTCGGAGTTCATTCACGCCCTGCTGATGCTGTCGCGCGAGTCGCACATCGAGAGCGATCCGGGCGATGTCTGCGACGTGGGCGAACTGGTGCCACGCGTGGTGGAGGATCAACGCGAGATGCTCAACGGGCGCAAGGTCGAGCTGTTGTGCAACTGCCAGACACAGCTGCGCGTGCAGGCCCCACGCAGCTGATCACGATCGTGGTCGGCAATCTGTTCCGCAAACGCGATCGCGCACACACCCTCAGGTTCGATTCTCTGCGAGATCAGCGGCCGCACGCTGGCGATTCGCGACTCCGGCACCGGCATCGCGCCCGAACACATCGAACAGGTCTTCGACCGCAACTTCACGACGCGCCCCGGCGGATACGGCGTCGGCCTTTATCTCACCAAGCGCATCTGCGATCGGTACGGCTGGACGGTGCACCTCGACAGCCTGTTCTTCTCGGTGGCGCTCGCGGTGCTGTTCGGTGGCTCCTTCTATGCCGTTGCGCGCACGGCCACCACCGGCGTCCCCGGCAAGTTCCAGAACTTCGTCGAGCTGGTGCTCGAGTTCGTCGAGGGCACCCGCATCGACGAGCTGGAATCTGCCATTCGCGCCTGCATAGAACCTTATTTTGATCGCCCGCTCAAAGAAATTTCCCTGGGGCATGCCCTAAAAAGCCTGTTTCAGACTTCCCGGCGCTTTAACGTGGAAATTCAGCCCCAGCTGGTGCTGCTGCAAAAACCCTGCTGAATGTGGAAGGCTTGGGCCGTCAGCTCGACCCCGAACTCGATTTGTGGAAAACCGCCAAACCGTATCTGGAAAAATGGATGCACGAGCAAATCGGGTTCAAGGGGTTTCGTGCCAGCTTGCAGTGGGAGGCCGCGCAATGGTCGCAAATTATTCCAAGCCTGCCACGCTTGCTGCATGACAACTTAACTTCCGACCGCAACCGGGTAGACGATCAACTGGAAAACTTATCAAACAACAGCGGCGTTTAAACAGAACACTTGCGTGGGTGGTTGTTGGATTGGGTCTTATGGCGGCGGTGGTGGTGCTTGGCCTGGCCTGGCCTTCATTGGCACCTTACTTGCTTGATACCCCGTTATAATTCCGTTTTTTTGGCAGTTTGCTTTTATTTCAGTGAATGGGTTCTTACAGGACGAACAACATGCTTTTGGCCTCGGTAGTTGTGTATTTGGTGCTTTCTGTAGCAATTGGGTTATACGTGGCCCGCAATGTAAAAACCACCGCAGACTACGCGGTGGCGGGCAGGCATCTTAAACTGCCCATCGTTACTGCCACCGTGTTTGCTACCTGGTTTGGGTCTGAAACCGTGCTGGGTATTAGCTCTACCTTTGTAGAAAAAGGGCTCGGTGGCATTGTGGCCGACCCATTTGGTGCTGCCTTGTGCCTGATTCTGGCGGGTCTGTTTTTTGCGCGCAAGCTGTACCGGCTTAATTTGCTGACCATTGGTTCGTACTACCGTGTGCGCTACAACCGGGTGGTAGAGGTGTTTTGTTCACTGTGCATTATCCTGAGCTACCTGGGCTGGGTGTCGGCACAAATTGCAGCCTTGGGGCTTATTTTTAACGTGCTTACCGCAGGCGGTGTTACCCAAACCCAGGGTATGTTTATTGGCGCAGCCATTGTGCTCACTTACACGCTGTTTGGCGGCATGCTTTCTGTAGCGGTGCTTGATTTCGTGCAAATGGTGGTCATTGCGCTGGGCCTGCTGTTTATTGGCTGGGTGGTGGCAGATTTGGCGGGCGGCGCAGGCAATGTGGTTGGCCATGCCCGGCAGGCAGGCAAACTGCAGTTTTTTCCGCAGGAAGCCAACTACAAACTGTGGGTGCCTTTTGTGGGCACTTGGCTAACCATGATGCTGGGCTCTATTCCGCAACAAGATGTGTTTCAGCGCATTACCTCAGCCAAAGACGAAAAAACCGCCGTGCGCGGGGCTGTGCTTGGTGGCACCATGTATTTCTTCTTTGCGTTTATTCCCGTGTTTCTGGCCTACGGCGCGCTCATGATAGACCCGGTTGAATTCGGGCAAATCATGCAGCAAGATTCGCAACTGCTGCTGCCCAACCTGGTGCTCACCCACACCCCGGTTTTTGTGCAGGTCATCTTTTTGGTGCGTTGTTGTCGGCCATTATGAGTACCTCCAGCGCCACCTTGCTGGCGCCTTCGGTTTCGTTCACGGAAAACATTGTGAAAGTGGTTTTTCCCCATCTTTCCGATAAAGCTGTTTTGCTGATCATGCGGGTTTCGGTGTTTGTTTTCACTGGCATTGTGTTGTATTACTCTACTAATACCCAGCTTTCCATATTTGAAATGGTGGAAAGTGCCTACGAAGTTACCCTGGCTGCCGCCTTTGTGCCGCTTGCTTTTGGGCTGTACTGGAAACGCGCCACCTCGCAAGGCGCAATCGCTGCCATTGTGGCGGGTGTGGGCGTTTGGTATTTTGGTGAACACCTGCTCGACACCGAAATCTGGCCTCCACAACTAGCAGGCTTGCTGGCTGCCATGGCGGGCATGGTGGTGGGGTCGTTGGTGCCACAGCTCATACCGCACCGGCCTTTGCTGGTGAATGGTGTGGTGCTGCATGCCCGGGAAGAAGGGGTGGACAGGGCGGGGGTGTGAATCCGGGAAATATAGCCGGAAGACTATGCCATATTATATTTTTTCAGCTATACTTTCCCAAAAAAACAGCTCTGGGGAAAATCAACCAACAAAAATTCAAGGGCCCCGTTTTAATCAACATGCGACCCAGAAAGGCTTTAAACTAAAGAATTCCGATGGAAGTAATTACGCGTAAGTGTGCGTCGCTTATTGTGGGGATCTAGGGTTTTATTGCAGCGCTTTGTTTTTCTTCTTTTGGGCGCTGCAGCGCATACCGTATCGGCCTTTTCCAATCTTTTTGAC
>JAAURO010000294.1 GCA_012032215.1 Limnobacter sp. | reverse complement strand
GGCCAGCCTCGTGGGTTCCACCCGCAGAAAGTTAGGAATCAAATTCACATAACTTTCACGCACGGGATGGCGCCCTCCGGCGACTAAAGGCAAAGGCCCACGGAGCAACCCATCGCCCTCGGCAAAAGTGTCATCACAGCTGCAAATCCACGGTGAGGTCACCGCTAAACACGGGAGCAACAAGCTCGCGTCCAGCCAGCTCTTTTGCAAAAGCCCTCCAGACCCTCGTTAAACAGCCAGCTTTGGGTGTCGCCCGTTTTTTCGCGGGTCAGCGACACCTTCACACCTTTTAATAGAACGGCTTTACTGCGCAGCAAACGCTCAAGCTCGGCCAAGGGCAGATGGGGAGAATCGAAGTATTTGGGGTCGGGCCACACGCGCACGCGGGTGCCCTTTTTCTTACCGCCCGAAGCAACCGCAGAAATGGCGAGCGGCTCAATGACATCGCCCCCGGCAAAAACCAGCCGCCCCCGCTGTTTGTCGCGCCACGACTCCACCTCAAGTCGCGTAGACAGCGCATTGGTAACAGACACCCCTACACCATGCAGACCACCAGAAAAGCGGTAAGCGCCTCCGTCAGCCTTGTTAAACTTCCCCCCCGCATGCAGGCGGGTAAAACCAGCTCAATCACAGGAACTTTTTCTTCGGGATGCATTTCCAATCGGAATTCCGCGCCCCTCATCCTCGATTAGAAATGACTACCATCTGAGTGGAGAGTTACCCCAATAAGCTTTCCATGCCCGCCCAAGGCTTCGTCTGCCGCGTTGTCCATTACCTCCTGAATTATGTGCAAGGGGCAATCGGTTCGGGTATACATGCCAGGCCGTTGTTTTACGGGCTCCAAACCCTTTAACACCTGTATGGAAGACTCTTGGTAAGAAGTACTCATAAATAATAGCAAACCAATAATAATTACAACTGTGGCTGCCATCATAGCAATAATTTCCATGATTTCAGCCTAACGTGGAACTTCATCAGGGCTTTACCTCACACATTGAAGATGGTGGTGTTTGGCTTTTTACCGCTTAGCATATTTTTAGCTAAAGCTACAAAAGAGTGATTGCGTATCACCCAAATGGATGATGCTTTTCAACACCCAATCACAACCATTGTTAACCTGACATTTGTCCAATAAAAACAAAAAAACCGACACATGGAAACACAACGCCAACCGGAGCAGAGACAGAGAATGGCTCTTTTGAAAAACAAACTGCGAATAACCTCTATCCAGAGAATTCGGTCCGCAACGCACGGACAGCAAGAAGTCTGACTTCGAGCAACTAATCGTCAAACAGGAAAGACGACTTCGGCACTTTATCACCAAACATTTTCGCGATGAAAATGCCGTGGAAGACATCTTTCAGCAAACACTCATTGAGGCTTACTGCTGCTGGGACAACTTCCGGGGCGATGCCAAGCGCGAAACCTGGCTATTTGGCATTGGCCTGAACATTATTCGCAACCTGGCACGCCGCTCACCGCAATACAACTTCAACTTCACCACCGAAGACGCGCTGGAAGGCGAGCACGCCGAAGACGCAGATCCCGTTCAACACTGCATGAAAAACCAGTTTTCTTCAAAACTGGAAACCGCCATTGAGCGATTGCCCGAAGACCTGCGCGAAACGCTGGTGCTGGTTATTCAGAATGGCAACACCTACCAGGAAACCGCCGACATTCTTGGCATACCAATCGGCACCGTGCGCTCGCGCATTTCCAGAACCCGAGCCCAGCTGAAAGGCATTTACGATCTTTACATGGACTAAAGCTGCAGGCATATTTGCGTGACAAACATTCAGACGAACACACTGGATCTGATCCTGGCAGCAATAGGAATAGATATTTCACAACTTGAGCCCCGTGCAGAAGACGAGGGCTTCCGGCTGGAACTCGAAGACAATTTTGCTGTAGAGCTTTTACAGCTCAAAAGTGGTCGCTGCCGTGCCAGCGCCCGGCTTTGCATGCTCGGCAAAGGCCTGATAACCCAAGAAACCCAGTTGGTAAAAGCCCTGGAGCTTTACCGCGAACTCTTTTCTGCAAAGCCCCTGATTGGCCTTCCCTCTCTGGCAATTACCGATTTCGACAATTGCATACGACTCGTCAAAGACTTACCCGCTGTCGCCAACTCCAACGAGGCAGACCAAGTGCTAAAAATGCTGGAAGACTACGTGTACATTGCACAGGCCTTCAAGAAGACCTTTGTGAAGTTTGAAGGGGATTCACCCTAATTGGGCTTTACGTGATTGGCTTGCCTAAGTTGGCTGCCTAAGTTGGCTGCCTAAGTTTCGCTTGCCGCGCTTCCTGAATTACTTCCTGGATGCCTTGGCAGTTTGGTAGTTCTTCAAAAGGGTATTTACCCACACCTGGTGCTGCTCTTTGGCCACCTGAAGAGTAGTAGCGTACATTAAACGACTTGCCACCAAAAAATTATCGGCCGACAAACTTAACACCGCATCCAGAAAAATGGCGGCTTCCCAGCGCTGCGCCAGCCACAGGTAACGGGCCTCGCTTTGAAACAGATTGAACTGAATAGCCAGCAGATATTCAGGCAGATCTTCCACCTGAAAGAGCGATGATTTTCCCACGCCCTCCACTTCCAACGACTCTACGAAATAAAGGCGCCTGCCATTTACATCGGCAACACAAGAAGTGTCAGACTGGCAAGCGTTCACCGAAAAAAAACCATTACCGAATTACCTTTAGGCCATCGTTCTAAGAGAAACACCTGGAAGCGCAGGACCCTTAGAACCAGGGGGTGTACCAGGCTGCGAGAAGGCCTCCACTCTTTGAAGCTGAGAAAACAGGCTTCTGCCAGCAGAGTGGGCAAGGGCCTGTGTATAAAAAGCCTGAAACCTAGACTGAGATGCCACCCCGGCAACCGCTGAATTAGCCAGTTGGGCGGCGGCGCCTGATGCACCAACATTACCAGAATTGTGAACCATAATACAAACACTCAAAAACAAGGATGCTACCAATTAAGTGTAGAAACACGCTTAAGGGTTCCATTCTACCTTATTTTGTGAAGAGGCATCGCCAGTTTCAGCCGTTTCAATGCCCAGTCGCTTCATTCGGTAATACATGGAATGCAAAGGAATTCCCAATTGTTGACAGCTTGCCTTGATAGACCCGTTGTTCTGCCGCAAAGCCTGGGCA
>JAAURO010000293.1 GCA_012032215.1 Limnobacter sp. | reverse complement strand
CCAACGCGCCGCAGCGCGAAAGCACCGCGTATGCGCACAATGTGGTGCCGAACGCGCCAGCCTTAAGCCCCAAGCGGAAAAGCCGATGCAGACGCGGAAAAGGCGATGCAGAAGCGGCAAAGTGGTGCGGTGAAAGTGTGCTTAAGCCAAGCCCGCCTACATATTCGGGTAGTTTGGCCCTCCACCACCTTCAGGTGCCACCCACACAATGTTTTGCGCTGGGTCTTTAATGTCGCAGGTTTTGCAATGCACGCAGTTTTGTGCATTAATCTGAAACTGGTTTTGGCCTTGTTCATCCTGAATGTATTCATACACCCCGGCCGGGCAGTACCGTGCTTCTGGCCCGGCATATTCGGCCAGATTAACCTTCAATGGTACTTCCGGGTTTTTTAACGTGAGGTGTGCTGGCTGGTTTTCTTCGTGGTTGGTGTTTGAAATAAACACAGAACTCAACTTGTCGAACGAAATCTGCCCGTCTGGTTTGGGGTAAGCAATCGGTTTGCATTCGCTGGCGGGTTCCAGGCAGGCGTGATCTGGGCGTTTGTGGTGTAAGGTCCAGGGCACTCTGCCGTGAAACAGTTTTTGTTCAATACCCACCATTACGCTGCCTGTGTACAACCCTTTGGACATCCATTGCTTGAAATTTCTGGCCTGGTAGAGCTCGTCAAACAGCCAACTGTCGTGAAAAGCTTTGGGGTAGGCCACCAGTTCATCGGCTTGTCGGCCTTCTTGCAGTGCATCGAAAATGGCCTGCGCACACAACATGCCACTTTTAATGGCAGCGTGGCTGCCTTTTATGCGCGACACGTTTAAAAACCCGGCGTCGCAGCCCACCAGCGCACCACCCGGAAAAACCAGTCTGGGCAGGCTCATTAGCCCACCGGCAGTAATGGCGCGCGCACCATAGGCGATCCGCTTGCCGCCTTCAAAAAACTGGCGGATTTCAGGGTGGGTTTTGTAGCGCTGAAATTCTTCAAAGGGCGACAGGTAGGGGTTTTCGTAGGCAAGCCCCACCACAAAGCCGACTGCCACCTGGTTGTTTTCGAGGTGGTACAAAAAAGACCCACCGTAAGTTTTTGGGTCGAGTGGCCAGCCTGCGGAGTGTACAACAAGGCCAGGCTTGTGCAGGGCGGGGTCGATTTGCCACAGTTCTTTAAGGCCAATGCCGTAGGTTTGCGGGTCGCGGTCTTTGTTCAGGTTGAATTTTTCGATCAGGCGTTTGCCCAGGTGCCCGCGAGAACCTTCAGCAAACACCGTGTATTTGGCCAGCAATTCCATGCCGGGCTGAAAGTTGGCCGTGGGCTTGCCGTCTTTGCCAATTCCCAAATCGCCTGTTTGCACACCTTTTACGGCACCCTCGGCATTGTAAAGCACGTGCGCGGCTGCAAAACCGGGAAACACCTCAACACCCAGCGCTTCGGCCTGCTCCCCCAGCCAGCGCACTACATTGGCCAAACTAACCACATAATTGCCATCGTTTTTAAAACAATCGGGCAGCAAAAAGGCGGGCACTGCATGGGCTTTTTTTTCAGACAAAAACAAAAATCGGTCTTCGGTAACTTCGGTGTGTAACGGCGCACCAAGCGTTTTCCAGTCGGGGAAGAGTTCGGTCAGCGCGCGCGGATCCATCACCGCGCCAGACAAAATGTGCGCGCCTGCTTCAGAGCCTTTTTCGAGCACACACACAGAGAGTTCCTGGCCAGCTTGCCGGGCCTGCTGCTTAAGCCGGATTGCTGCTGAAAGACCCGCAGGGCCGCCGCCAATCACCAGCACGTCGTACTCCATAGAGTCTCTTTCAATCTCAGACATGCAGTCTGCCTCCTTGTGGGGGTGGAAATTCAGGGTTGGTCAACGACCAGCGGTCTTAAAGCCGCCTGCAAGGGTTTATTGTAGCCGCGCAGCGTGGTTAAATGGGGCGTGATACAGCAAAAGGAGGAGTCATGGGAATGAACAAGGTGTGTGCTTCGGCCACAGAAGCGCTGGCCGACAGGCTGAAAGATGGCATGACACTGGCCGTGGGCGGTTTTGGTCTGTGCGGTATTCCGGAAATGCTGATTGATGCGGTGCAGGCCTCTGGTGCGCGCAATCTTACGGTGATATCCAACAACGCCGGAGTAGACAATTTCGGTTTGGGCAAGCTGCTGGAAACCCGGCAGGTGCGCAAAATGATTTCTTCCTATGTGGGCGAAAACAAAGAATTTGAGCGCCAGTTTTTGAACAACGAGCTAGAGCTGGAGTTTACTCCGCAAGGCACTTTGGCTGAAAAACTTCGGGCAGGGGGTGCAGGCATTCCGGCGTTTTTCACCAAAACCGGCTATGGCACCCAAATTGCGCAAGGCAAAGAAACGCGTGAAATCAATGGCGAAATGTATGTGCTGGAGCACTCGTTCACGGCAGATATCTCGCTGGTCAAGGCCTGGAAAGCCGACCTCACTGGCAACCTGATTTACCGGCTAACCGCCCGCAACTTCAACCCTGAATGTGCTGTGGCCTCCAAATTTACAGTGGCAGAAGTGGAAGAAGTGGTGCAAACCGGCGAGCTCGACCCCAATTTTATTCACACACCCGGTATTTATATTCAGAAAATCGTGCGCAATGCCTCGCCCGAAAAACGCATCGAAAAACGCACGGTTACCGCAGCACACTAACAGGGAGCTTACATGTGGACTAGAGACCAAATGGCCGCCCGAGCGGCGCAGGAATTGCAGGATGGCTTTTACGTCAATCTGGGCATTGGTTTGCCCACCTTGGTGCCCAACCACATTCCCGAAGGCATTCACGTAATGCTGCAATCGGAAAATGGCTTGCTGGGCATCGGGCCGTTCCCTACCGAAGACCAGGTAGACCCCGACTTAATCAACGCTGGCAAGCAAACCATCACCACGCTGCCAGGCTCTTCTATTTTTTCCAGCTCCGAGAGTTTTGCCATGATACGCGGCGGCCACATCGACGTGACGATCCTGGGTGCTTTCGAAGTGGCGGCCAACGGCGACCTCGCCAACTGGGACATGCGGGTGCCGAACAGGGGGCCGCTGGTCGGTGGCGCCATGGACCTGGCGGCCTGCGCCCGCTCGGTGTGGGTGTTGATGGAGCACGTGACACGCAAGGGCACGCCACGCCTGCTCGAGACCTGCACGCTGCCCCTCACGGCGGTGCGCTGC